>JBJTVM010000151.1:0-1618 GCA_046081205.1 Pseudanabaena sp.
AGTGCCACCGCTTTTAGCTAAAGCTGTCGCTTTCCAAATTATTCAAGTAATTAATCTCTCATGTACTTTAAATGAAGAGATTTACATTTTAGGCGAAGAAAAATTATTGCAATTTAATATGACAGCAGCATCTCTACACTAGAACGTTAGTTCAAATACCATTGAACCACGATCCAAAAAAATTCTTTGTAGACCCTAAATAATACCAAATCACAAAATGGTAAAAATCGTATTCGATTTTTACCATTTTGCGCCATTTGCGCCGCGCTTCGCGCGGCGCAAATGGCTATATCGAATTCACGTTTATTTAAGTTGGGACTCAAGCAACCTGTTTAACAGCAATGATTGCAGCAACTAAAATATGGGCTGCACGATCTATTTCCGCATAAGTTGTGAACTTACCAATACTAATTCGCAAAGCTCCGTCAATAAGACTTTGAGGTAAGTTAATAGCCTTTAAAACATGGGAATCTGTCTCAAACCCCGACGAACAAGCTGCCCCTGTAGCGATCGCGAGTTGATCGCGAATTCTGGCAATGATTGCTTTATTGGGAATATTGGGTACAGAAATATGCAAGTTTCCTGCCATTCGGTTGAGGCGATCGCCATTGATCACTAGTTCAGGAATATTCTCTAGTAATAAAGATTGGAGGCGATCGCGTTTAGCTGCAATTACTTGTTCGTCTTCAAACATTTCTTGCTGACGCAAGTGGCAAGCTTCACCTAGACCAACAATTCCTGCGACGTTGAGTGTTCCTGCTCTGATTCCTTTTTGCTGTCCACCTCCATAAATTAATGGTTGGAGATGATATCCTTTACGCAAAATTAAGGCTCCGATACCTTTAGGGGCATACATTTTCTGTCCTGATAGTGCCAAATAGGTAATGCCCCAATCGCGAAAGTTAATGGGGATTTTGCCAACGGCTTGGGTGGCATCACAAAGAAAGGGGATGTTATATTTTTTGGCGATCGCGCCGATTTCTGGCATAGGATAAATCGTGCCAATCTCGTTATTAGCTGCACACAAATTAAATTTATGCCTTGAGACCAATTTGTTTCTAAATGTTCGAGGTCTAGTCTGCCTTGGTGATCTAAGTGTTGGAATACGCTCTCAGCAAATCCTTTCCTAGATAGTGTTTTATAAGTACTGAGAAGGACTTATTGAGAAAAAAGATTTTGGGGTTAGCTTAAGTTCTTGAAAAGTTGGTGAAATTATAAGATCGTTATTACAAAACTCGGTTACGTCATACCAGCCATCGGAATTAATTAAGACTGAGACTTTTGCCTCTATCGGATCGACGATCCAATATTCAGGGATATCACGGGCTGCATATTCAGTGCGTTTGGCTCGGTAGTCAACGTTTTTGGTGGAAGGGCTGATTACTTCGATGACAAGTAATGGTGCGGATAGATCAAAATCAATCACAGCTTCACGCTCTTGCAAAGCTTGCCAATCATCTCGCTGCATCACCACAACATCAGGAATCCTGACGGTATCTAGTCCAATACCACGAGGACAATGAACCCCTATTTGCCCCTGTCGAACGATCCACGGTTGAGCAATACGATTTATTTCAATGTTAATTTCTTGGTAAATACGATCAATTATTTCACCGTG
>JBJTVM010000152.1:0-6880 GCA_046081205.1 Pseudanabaena sp.
CTCCTACAAATTCGGTCACGACAGCATAGGCGATATCAAGTGCTTCGGCAATGTGACGCACCAATTCCACAAAAAAGTCTGCTCCCGTAACGGCGGCAGTTCCTGTTACCAGTTTTTGTAAGACTACTTCAGCGCGTTTACGATCGCTAATGTCGGCAACCGTTCCCACATAACCAATGATTTCGCCATCGATATTACGTTCAGCAGCACTCTGACAAAGTACCCAAGTAGTCGCGCCTTCTTTGTTTTGAAAACGGCATTCAATCTGAAATGGACGGTTTGCCTGTACGGAGGCATACCATTCTGCGGCAACCATTTCGCGATCGTCAGGATGCAATGCCCTTGACCAGTTAACACCATCCGCTTCTGCTGCGGTCAAGCCTGCAATCTGACACCAGCGATCGTTGAGGTAAATCGCATTACCATTGGTATCTGTGCGGAAAATACCTACAGGAGCAACCACCGCTAAAGACTCAAAGCGTTGCTGGCTCTCGCGTAAGAAGATTTCGATCTGTTTTCGACCTGTAATATTTACGCCAACCCCCAAAACCCCATCGATATTGCCAAATATTTTAATTGGGCGTTTTTGCCACTGGAGCCATTGAGAACCAAGATCTACATGAGGTATTTTCTCTTCAGGCAGAAACATCTCTTGTTGGCTTGCGATTATCTGCTGATTTTCTTGGAGAAATCGCTCTGCATCTATAGGGTTGGGATGAAAGTCGGCATCTGTCTTACCCACCAGATTTTCAACTGTGGTGTTATAAAACTCAGCCATGGTCTGATTAGCAAAGAGATAGTGACCATCCCAATCTTTTACAAAAATTAAGTTAGGAATACTGTCAATGACTAATCTAAAAAATCCCTGTTGTTGCTGAAGTTGATTTCGATTTGCACGCAATGAATCCTCAATTGTTATGCGTTCTTGATTTTCTTGCTGTAATTTCGCGATCGCTTGTTGGAGTTCGGTAGTCCGTTCCTTAACCGTATTTTCTAAATTTTCCTGAGAAATTCTTAATTCTAGTTCAACTGTTTTTAGAGAAGTGACATCGCGGATCACCCCAACCCTGATTAAGTGATGATCTTCGATAACGCAAGTTTCCGAGACTAAAGCCACGAAGTTTGAGCCATCTGCTCGACACATCACAATTTCTGCTTCGATACCGCAACTCTCATGACAACAAGTAGGAAGACTATCCGCCCATTCTTCTAGCTCAGGTTGTTTTAAAGCTTGAATCGTTTGACCGATCGCCTCTTGGGGAGAAATATTACTAAACTTGGCAAGAGTATTGTTAATGTACTGTAACTTTCCTTGGTTATCTAAAATGTAGATGCTGTCTTTGACGCTCGTTATCGCACGGCTGAGTAAATTTAATTGCCGCTCGGTTTGGTGGCGACTCAGGGTTTTACTAATGGTTACGGGTAAAATTTTCAGGTAGTTGCGTTCGGGATCTTTAATCAGATAGTCATCCGCCCCTTCCTCCATCAATCCCGCCGCCGTTTCCTCATCCCCTCTATCTATCGAGATCACAAACGGACAGTTTTGTTCTTTGAGAATTGCAAATAGCTTGCTAGATCGTCCATCACCTAAGTTGGAATCGAGAATCGCTATTTGAAATGTGCGATCGCGCAAAATTTCCAATGCCTCTGAGAGTGAACTTGCTAAGGTACATTCATAGGGCAAACTATGCTGTTTTACAGTTTGGGTAAAGGCGATGCAATCTTCCTGATCATTTTCGACGAACAGAAGCCGAATCTTTTCTGAACTATTGGTAGTAAAAGCCATAAACTTATTAGCAGGAAGTTAAGTAAAATTAAATAACAAAATTCGAGATTTTGCTTAGTCGTCAATATTAATAAAGAATTCATAACTGAGATGTTACTTGTAACCCTCATCCCCCCCTCTACCGCAACAGAATCAAGCAGTTAAAACAGGTTTTAACTCTGGGCTTCACCCTTAAAGGGCGATCGCGATATGTACAGACTACAAGCAAAATTAGATCGAAGCTTCTTAAGTTTTTTGAACCCTAGCTATGGGTTGTACCATAAGCTCTGATATGGGTGATGTAAAATAAGATTTACTAACATTGTCAACTTCAAAAGTTAATCTAATTTTACCACTATAGGCTTCCACAATTTTGTTAGCGATCGCCAAGCCCCCTCGTACTTAAAGTTTGAGCAATCCATCAATACTTCGGCAATACTTCGGACGGACATTTTGCAACTAGTCTTTAAGCATTGCAAGGCAGCATTTCTGACAATTGCATGACTTAATTAGCTGTTAGTGGTTAGTTTAACAAATAATTAAATCTCAGGCACAATGAAGCCTATATTTGGGATAATTGAGTATATTAGAATATGTGTTGTGCAACTTAAATCTAGTCATTCTACCCTTTACCTTACTTGGAAGAAGGGGAATAAAACTAAATCAAAGTCCTTCTAACCTTTTGGGAGAGGGCTTGGGGGTCGGAAAGTTACACATCTCTTAGAAAATAGCATTAGGTTTAACAAGGGGCTTAAGCACTTTGTCTGCGCCACCCATCCTTACCAGAATAAATTCTTTTTTTGGCTCGAAATAGTTAGAAAAAGCAGAAAAAAAACTAAAAGATTATAAATAAAAATTAGATGAAGTCAATTCTTTTTATGTTTTATGAATGGCTTAGACAAAGCCGCAATAACTTTTTGAGTGTAATTACTCATAATCTAAAGTATGCATTGCTGAGCCTGTTGGCGGTAATTGTGGCGATCGCCTTGACTAATTGCACTCCCAAAACAAACATACCTTTACGCATCGGTTCAAATCTTTGGACGGGATATGAGACTTTATATCTGGCGCGAGACTTGGGCTACTATAACGACCAACCGATCCGTTTAGTTGATTATCCTTCAGGCACAGAGGAAGTCCGCGCCTATCGCAATAAAGAAATTGAAGGGGCAGGACTATCAATCGATCAGGCTCTAGTCCTCGCTGCCACCCAAGAAAATATTCGGATTATCGCGATTATGGATGTGTCTAATGGCGGTGATGTGATTTTAGGTAAGCCAGAATTTGCGGATATAAAGGCTCTCAAAGGTAAGCGTGTGGGGGTGGAATCATCGGCACTTGGTGCTTTCTTCATTGCCCGTGCATTGGAAAAAAATGGCATGACAGCCAAAGATGTTCAGATTGTGTCTTTGGAATTGACAGAACATGAACGCGCTTACAAAGAGGGGAAAGTAGATGCTGTGGTTACTTTTGGACCTGCAAGAAGCAAGCTGTTAGCGGCTGGAGCAAAATTACTATTTGATAGTAGTCAGATTCCTGGGGAAATTGTTGATACTTTGGTGGTGAGTACAGAGGCGATCACCAACTCCCCCGAAACGATTCAAGCCTTAATAAATGGTCGATTTCGCGCCTTAGATTATTTTGAAAAAAATCCTCAAGATGCCGCAGTACGAATGGCTAAACGTACCCAAGTCACTCCTGAGCAAATCCTCGATGCCTTTAAAGGACTCAGCCAACCGAATTTACTAGCAAATCAGAAGCTTCTTGATCAAAGCGATCCAACGCTGATTAATGGCATGACTAAACTCGTCAAGATTATGGTTGAGAACAAATTACTCCCCAAGGCGATCAATCCTACTAACATTCTAGACGATCGCTTTATTAAGAATGCCAAGTTCTAAATTTAAGTTCTAAATTTAAGTTCTAAATTTACCCCCATGAAAGGATTGTCAGGGTTTCCGATCTCTTTAAGAATTTCCATCCCTACAATCTTAGTTTTTTGTGGGGGACTGTTGGGCTTAACTTCTTTTAATCAAGAAATTAATGAGGCTTATCAAAAGACAGAAATTAACGCCCAAAATTATGTCCAAATTTCCGCAGGACAGACATCAAGAATCTTAGATTATTTGTATCGTAGGGCGGATACTGAAGATGCTGAAATTACGATTATTAGTCAGCTTGGCAGCGATCCCAATCTTAATTTGGTATTGTTGATTAACGATCGCGATGTTGTGCGCCTTTCTAATCGTTATGAATTGAAAAACGAACCAATTACCAAAACAAACGGTGCAGCTTATGTCGAAAAGTTTGGGGAGGTACGCAAAAAATTATCGGGAGATGTGGTGATATCGGCGGATCGGTCGAAATTAATTGCCATGTATCCGATCATTTTGCCAGTGCAGCCCAATGAACTTCAGTCTTCACGGGTGGGGGTTCTATTTTTTGAGTATGATTTAACTCGTACCAAACAGATTGCGTTTAATGATGCATTAAGGCGACCGCTATTTTTTAGCGGCGGTTTAACGATCTTCTGCTTGGGAGTTTGGTTCTTTTTTGAAATTACACTCACAAGGCGAGTCTCGCGTCTAGTGGCGGTGAGTAATAGCCTCGCAGAAGGAAAACTATACGAACGCGCAGGACTCACAGGCTCGGATGAATTATTTCAAATCTCAGTCGCCTTCGATCGCATGGCTGGCAAAATTCAAGACAATGCCAATATCTTGCTTCGTCAAAATGCAGTATTACAAGCTCAGCTTGAAGCCTCCATTGATGGCATTTCCATTGTTGATGAAAATCGCAATATCGTCTCTTACAATCAGCGTATTTGTGACCTCTGGCAAATCCCTGTAAATATTATTGAAACAGGGGACGATCGCCAATTTATGCAATGGTTATTGAGCAATCTAGTCGAACCCGAAGTATTTGGCGATAAAATCGAATACCTATACGAAAATCCCCAGAGCAGCAGCGTTGATGAAGTAGTGCTGAAGGATGGACATATTTTTGAATGTTATTCAACCAGTGTGAAGTCCTTAGCGGGAGATTTTTGCTATGGCAGAATTTGGTATTTTCGGAATATTACCGATCGCCGCAAAGCCGAAAAACTAATTCAACAACAAGCGGAAAGAGAAAGATTACTCAGGGAAATAACCCAAAGAATTCGCCAATCCCTAGATCTATTCACAATCTTTAACACTGCTACTAAAGAAGTGAGACAGTTTCTCAATGCCGATCGCGTGGGCGTGCTGAAATTCGATCCTAAAACTAATAATACTCAAGGTGAATTTGTCTCCGAATCCTTAGTTGCAGGAGTTAACTCAATTGTAAAGATTTCCATCAACGAACATTGCTTTGGTGAAAAACATACCATCTACTACCAAAAGGGGCGAATCCAATCTTTAGATGATATTTATCAGGCAGATATCAAGGGATGTTATCGCCAACTCTTAGAAAGCTTTCAAATTCGGGCGAATCTAGTTGTGCCATTACTAAGTGGCGAAGATCTATGGGGACTGCTCTGTATCCATCATTGCCATGAGCCACGAGCTTGGCAACAATCAGAAATTGAGTTTGTCCAACAAATTGCCAATCAATTAGCGATCGCCATTCAACAAGCAAATCTATTTGAACAAATCCAAAAAGAATTAACCGAAAGACAACAAGCCGAATCACGACTAACAGAAAGTAACCAGCAACTTGCTATCTCTAACAAAGAACTAGCTCGTGCTACAAGGCTTAAAGACGAATTTCTCGCCAACATGAGTCATGAATTACGAACTCCCCTCAATGCAATCTTAGGAATGTCTGAAGCTCTACAAGAGCAGATATTTGGCACAATCAATCAAGAGCAGAAAGAATCGATAGAAACAATTGCCAGTAGTGGTAAACATCTATTGGAATTGATTAATGACATTCTTGATGTTGCCAAAATCGAGTCTGGACAAGTAGAAATCGTCTGTTCGCAAACATCGATCGCTGAACTATGTCAATCCAGTTTGCCCTTTGTGAAGCAGCAAGCATTACGCAAACGCATTCATCTTGAATTAAAAATCGCACCTAATTTACCAGATATATTCATCGATGAGAGACGTATCCGCCAAGCTCTGATTAATCTGCTTAGTAATGCAATTAAGTTCACTCCCGAAAAAGGGCGGGTGTCCTTAACAGTTAGCCTCCACCAAAATCCCGTAAAAATTACGGGTACTAATCAAGAGGGAATGATGGCATCATTCCCTCTTGATCAATCCCAAATTACGAATGAAATTACGAGCGAAATTAGATTTGCTGTAACTGATACAGGAATTGGCATCTCACCTGAAAATCTGGAAAAATTATTTCAACCCTTTGTGCAAATTGACGGCGCTCTCAATCGTCAATACTCAGGCACTGGACTGGGACTGGTGTTAGCGAAAAAAATTGCGGAGATGCATAACGGCACTGTCAGCGTAACCAGTGAAGTGGGTAGAGGTAGTTGTTTTACGATCGCACTTCCTTGCGAAAACAGAGCAGTTTCATCGCCTATCTTTACCGAACAACCGACAAACCCTTTAGAACCAAGCCCTGACTATGGTATTTCTGAAGATATGCCCACAATATTACTCGCAGAAGATAATAAAGCGAATAAGCTGACAATCTCTAGATACCTTAAAGCCAAAGGCTATCAACTACTATTTGCCGAAGATGGTCGAGAGGCGATCAATATTGCAACATCAAAGCGACCTGATTTAATCTTAATGGATATTCAAATGCCACATATTGACGGGCTAGAGGCTATTAAAATCATTCGTAGTAATAGTATTCCTGAATTAGCGAATATTCCTATTATTGCCTTAACTGCTTTGGCAATGATAGGCGATCGCGATCGATGTATAGAAGCTGGAGCAAATGAATATTTAACTAAACCCGTCAGACTCAATCACCTAGACACGACAATCAAACAAATTTTAGCCCAAAAGTAATAATCAAAAAATCAATGAATAACCGATCTATTTTAATTGTTGATGATGAGTCGCGTAACTTTGATGTTATTGAGGCATTATTGAATGAATATGACTATGAATTAAATTATGCTTCTAGTGGACAGGAAGCCCTCGAATCTTTAGAAATCCTAGAAAT
>JBJTVM010000153.1:0-12100 GCA_046081205.1 Pseudanabaena sp.
GATATGGGCTATCAGTCAACCGAGGAAAGCGAAACCGCCGACCTGATTTTGTATAACACGTGCAGCATTCGTGACAATGCCGAGCAGAAAGTTTATTCGTACCTAGGACGGCAAGCTAAGCGCAAACGTGAAAATCCTAAATTAACCTTGGTTGTAGCAGGCTGTGTTGCCCAACAAGAAGGAGAGTCACTACTGAGACGAGTACCTGAACTTGACCTCGTAATGGGTCCACAACATGTCAATCGCCTTGGCGATCTGTTGGCACAGGTATTTAACGGGAATCAAGTAGTTGCCACAGAAGAAGCCTATATTGAGGAAGACATTACCACTCCACGCCGCAATAGCTCTGTGTCTGCTTGGGTGAATGTCATTTATGGCTGTAATGAAAACTGTACCTATTGCATCGTCCCCTCAGTACGTGGTCGCGAGCAATCTCGTACCCCCGAAGTAATTCGCCAAGAGATTGAAAATTTGGCGGATCAGGGTTACAAAGAAATTACTTTACTTGGACAAAACATTGATGCCTATGGGCGCGACTTACCCGCAGGTGGGATCGGTGCAGGAATTGGTGGCAAGATTACCTTTACGGACTTACTTTATTACGTCCATGATGTCGAGGGGATTGATCGCATTCGATACGCCACTAGTCACCCACGTTACTTTAGTTCTCGCCTAATTAAAGCTTGTGCTGAATTACCGAAGGTTTGCGAACATTTCCATATCCCTTTTCAGTCAGGCGATAACGACATTCTCAAAGCAATGGCTCGCGGCTATACCCATGAGCGCTACCGCCGCATTATTGACGATATTCGTGAGATTATGCCCGATGCGGCAATTACTGCCGATGCGATCGTTGCCTTCCCTGGGGAAACCGAGGAGCAGTTTGAGCGCACAGTGCATTTGGTCAATGATATTGGCTTTGACTTAGTGAATACGGCTGCTTACTCTCCCCGTCCTGGTACGCCTGCGGCAGTTTGGGAGCATCAGTTAAGTGAAGAAATTAAAAGCGATCGCCTCCAGCGTCTTAACCATGCCGTTAATCAAAATGCGGCTTTGCGATCGCAACGTTACGCAGGACGCATCGAAGAAATCATGGTCGAGGGTACAAACCATAAAAATCCTAACCAAATTATGGGACGTACTCGCACTAATCGAATTGCCTTTACCGAAAACACGACTGGTAAATCATTAGCTGAGCTAATTGGTCAGACTCTTTCGATAAAAATTACTGAGGTAAGACCCTTTAGTTTGACTGGTGTAATTTGCTAAAGGCATGTTAGACTAACCAAGCGCGTTAAAAAACATGTGCAAGTTGTACATAAAACTTTACGTTTGCCACTTAAATGGGTCGCTAGCTCAATGGTAGAGCACTCGGCTTTTAACCGATTTGTTCCGGGTTCAAATCCCGGGCGACCCATAAAATACCTTAGGACAGCTAGCATCTAATGCTAGCTGTTCTTTTTGTGTTGTAGACGAACCACTGCATATGTAATACCAATTCACAAAAGTGTGTCTACACTTTTGTGAATTAAAAAAACAAACCCTGTAAGGGTTTTGAAAGCACAAAATGGCGTAGCCATTTTGTGCTTTGGTATAAAACAATGACATTGAAAGATATTCCCGACACTTTGCGCCGCCACTAGTTTTGGTATCATACACTTGGTAATTATGTGGTGTAATTCATGCATATTGCATGGTTAGGGAAAAAATCGCCCGCTTGTGGCAACGTGATCTATAGTCGCGAAATTACAAATGCGTTACTTGATCGCGGGCATCGTGTTAGCTTTATGCATTTTGCTCCTGAAAGTGATTCAGACAATGAGGAAATGGAAGAACACGCTCAAGAAACGCAAGATGTTGCCTTACCGTTCCTCTACAAATCTACTATTTACACGGTTCCATCCCTAAGAGCCAATAAAATCCTTGTCGATTCTTTGCGATCGCTAAAGCCCGATCTGATTCATGCTTCCCTTGCGATATCTCCTCTCGATTTTCGGTTGCCAGAGATTTGTGCCGAACTCGATTTACCCCTTGTAGCAACATTTCATCAACCCTTTGACCTCAAGAGGCGCAACCTTGCCTCTAGTACGCAGCAACTCACCTATCAAATTTATGCCCCATCTTTAGCTGACTACAATCAAGTCATTATCTTTTCTAATATCCAAAAAGAGCTGTTAAATAAATTAGGAGTTCCTAATACCAGAATTGCTGTTATTCCCAATGGAGTCGATAGCGATCGCTATTCTCCAGGGGCTTCAAATATTAAAAAAGAACTGAAAGCTGATGTACTTTTTCTCTATCAAGGTCGTCTGGCGGCGGAGAAAAATGTTGAAGCTCTACTCAAAGCATGGCGCAAATGCCGAATGCCTGAGGGTTGTAAACTGGCGATCGTTGGAACTGGCCCTTTGTTAGCAGGTTTGAAAACTTTTTATGGTAATGATCCCAGCATTGTTTGGATGGGATATATTGCCGATGAGCAAAGACGGATTGAGATTTTACGTGGGACGGATGTGTTTATTTTACCTTCGCTAGTGGAGGGGTTATCGCTATCACTGCTAGAAGCGATGTCTTGCGGTGTAACTTGTATAGCGACAGATGTGGGTGCAGATGGAGAAGTAATTGAGAATGGTGCGGGAATTATTCTTGATTCGCATAAAGTGACTTCGCAACTTTGTACGCTTTTGCCTTTATTCGTTGATCACCCAGAAATGGCGAAGATTATTGGGATGAAAGCAAGACAAAGAGTTTTAGATCGTTATACGCTGATGAAAAATATTGATCGCTTAGAAGTTCTCTATGAGCAAACTATGAGCCAGCAATGGGTTCGAGTTAGTGCTTTCTAATTACGCATTGGCTAGACGCAGTGAGGGCTAAGCCATCACTGCATTCAGACTTATATAATACCAAAGCAAAAAACGTGAATTCGATATAGCCATTTGCGCCGCGCTTAGCGCGGCACAAATGGCGCAAAATAGTAAAAATCGCTCTGCGATTTTTACTATTTTGCGAGTTCGTCGAATTGCGGTTATTTTGTCTAAGGCAAAGTAGCCGCAATTCACTGGATGTTGACAGTCAATAAGGAAACTTGTATGGATTTTAGTGCGGCATTACCGATTTTTGCAATTACTTTACGTGAGGGAGTCGAAGCGGCTTTGGTAGTTGGTATTGTGATGGCATATCTCAAAAAAGCCGATCGCAGTGTGCTGAATCCTTGGGTATTTGGTGGCATTGGCACAGGGGTTTTGGCTAGCTTTGTGGTGGGGATATTGCTGAACTGGTTTCTTAAACAGGTCGAAAGTACAGAACCAAACCAAGCTGCTTTTTATGGACAGTTATGGCAAGGAGCTTTGGGACTTACTGCGATCGCGATGCTGAGTTGGATGTTGGTATGGATGACCGAAAATGCCAAATCGCTCAAGGGCGAAATTGAGGGGCAAATCGGCAAAGCGATCGCTAATGAAAAAAGTGCTGGTTGGGCAGTTTTTACGCTGATTTTAATTGCGGTATTACGAGAAGGTTTTGAAGTAGTAATTTTTATCTCCGCAAAGTTGCAAGGTGGACTTGTGCCAATCGTCGGCGCGATCGCTGGTTTAGTGGGAGCAGTAGCGATCGGAGTAGCACTGTTTCAATTTGGGATTCGCATTAATCTCAAAGTTTTCTTTCAAGCGATGGGAGTCTTTTTGTTGCTAATCGTGGCTGGGCTGGTGATCAGTGCGATCGGGCATTTGGATAAAGCTGTTGCCGCTTTTGCTGAACTCTCTCAAACTTCGCTCTGTTTTCCTGCCGTGGCAGCAACCTCGGTATCTTCTTGTCTGCTCGGAGATCTGGTTTGGGATGTGCATGAGATTTTGCCAGACAAGGAATTTCCAGGGATTTTGCTCAAAGCCTTGTTTGGCTTCCGCGATCGCCTATTTCTTGGACAAGCGATCGCCTACTTTGTGTTCCTTGCTTCTGCGGGTTTTCTCTATTTCCAAAGCCTCACGGATAAGCAGCTAAGCCCCAATAAATAAAGACGGCGCAAATAGCGCAGAATGGACGTTATTGCTGGTTTTGGTAGTTTATACCAAAGCACAAAATGGCGTAGCCATTTTTTGTGCTTTATATTGGAAGTGGTTGCCCTCAATTAGTACGTTAAACCTCTATGTATAACAACTTAAAGCAAATTCTGGAAACAGTAGCGAAAGGAGAGCTTAGTCCAGAGAGAGCTTTAGAAGAATTGAAATATCTCCACTATGAGTCAGTGGGGGATTTTGCCAAAATCGATCACCATCGTGCTTTAAGAACAGGTTTTCCTGAAGTGGTTTTTGGATTGGGTAAAACACCTGAGCAGATTATCCAGATTATGCTTGTGATGGAGTCTAAAAACCCCTTGGTGATGGCAACCAAAATTTCATCTTCCGTTTATGAACAAATTTGGTCATCTTTACGTGGATTAAGATATTTCCCGATCGCCCAAATTTGCTGTCTCGGTGAATCAACTATGAAAAAGCAAGGCACGATCACGATCATCACCGCAGGAACTGCCGATCTGCCGGTTGCGGAAGAAGCTGCTGTCACTGGTGAGTTATGCGGATTTACAGTGAAGCGGCTTTGGGATGTGGGTGTTGCAGGCATCCACCGCTTGCTAAGTCATCGTGATGCGATCGCAAATGCGGATGTGATTATTGTGGTTGCAGGTATGGAGGGAGCGTTGGCAAGTGTAGTTGCAGGTTTGGCGGACTGTCCGATTGTGGCTGTACCAACGAGTATTGGTTATGGAGCAAGTTTTAATGGGCTTGCGCCTTTGTTGACGATGCTTAACTCCTGTGCGACTGGTGTGGGTGTAGTTAATATCGACAACGGTTTTGGTGCAGCGATGTTAGCAGGGAAAATTTTGGCATTGCATAAATAATAGAAAATTTTTGAAAGCAGCGCTTTCAAAAATTTTTGGGGTTTTCATCTGTTTGCCAGTCTCTCTTTTGCAGCGCTTCGCGCTCAAATCTAAACCAAGAAGAATCTTGAAAGTGTTACTCTGCAACACTTTCAAGATTTTTTTTGTGGTTCATTTGATCGGTAATTGTTGTAAGTATAAAAAGGAAGAGGCGCGATCGCGCCTCTTCCTTTTTAGTTTGAGCGTAACTTCTCTAATTCTGCACGTAAACCTGCTAGCTGTTCTGTGAGTTCTTTGATCTCATCCCGCATACTTGCTTTTACTGATTGATTATTTTCCGATGAACTATCCGTTGTATTGTCCTCAACAGTTTTAGCTGTTGTGGTGACCGTAGTTAAGCCTGCTGATTCTGAAGTAGTGTTAGATGAGCCGTTTACCTGTTGCGCGATAAACTTGTCTAAATAGCTACGAGCCTCAGCCTCAGTCGTTACGCCCTTTTCAGCAAGCTCTTGAGTAATCTCATCAAAACTGCGCCCCAACCTTTTGAGATTTTCTTCGCGTTTGGTGGGGTCTTGGATTACCTCAAGTAATGATGAAGTTGCACCTAGGGTGACATAGTAGCCTCGTTGAAAAAGCTTTTCTAAGTCGATGGTATCCATAAAACTCCTGCGAATGTGTAGTTTTGTAATATATTCTAACCGATATATTTGACACGAGTTTAAAAGCGAGTGGCGGCGCAAAGTACCGCCACTCGCTTTTTGGGGTTTGATTTGTCTTAATGCAAGTGACCCAAGCAAAACCAGATAATATTTTAAAAGCCTTACAAAGTAAGGCTTTTAAAATATCATTTTTTGTAAATACCATGAGTGTAACCGCGCAGCTTACTACGCAATTAGAAGAACAAGTTATTTTAGTGGATATAAGCGATCTCCAAGTGGGGATTGCGGAAAAAATGCAGGCGCATCGTGATGGTTCACTACATCGTGCTTTTTCGATTTTTGTGCTGAACTCACAGAATCAACTCTTATTGCAAAAACGAGCTAAACATAAATATCATTCAGGAGGACTATGGACAAATACCTGTTGCAGTCATCCGCGCCCCCACGAAATGACATTAGAAGCGGCTCATCGTCGGTTGCAAGAAGAAATGGGCTTTGATTGTGAATTGCAAGAGTTATTTAGTTTTGTTTATCAAGCTAAGCTAGATCATGAACTAACCGAGTATGAGTTTGATCATGTGCTGCTAGGATATTGCGATCGCGAGCCTGTTCTCAATCCTGAAGAAGCCGAAGATTGGAAATGGGTAGATTTAAAAGTTTTGCAAGCCGATATTCAAGAAAATCCTCAATCCTATACCTATTGGTTACGTGATTGCTGCGATCGTTTTATTACTGAATTAGGATAAATACAAACACTCTCTAAGTCTTTGTAGTGATTGAGGACAATATGGAAACTTATTCAGAAGAACAAGTCGATCAAATTCTCCGTTATGCCCTTGCCAAAAGAACCAATGGTCAAAATCTAACCAAACAGCAATTATATGAGATTGCTTCAGATATGGGCATCAGTGAAGCCGATTTTTTGGCATCCGTACAGGAATGGCAATCTACACAATCCGTTCGCAAAGAGCAAGTAGAGTTTGATAAATACAAAAGAAAATCTTTAAAGTCAAATATCCTGAAATATGCGATCGTTAATTCTTTTTTAGTAGCACTCAACCTGTTTACATCTGGTCGCATCGGCTGGGCAATCTATCCTCTGTTGTTTTGGGGGTTAGCGATCGCACTGGATTCATGGGTTATCTACCAGTCAGAAAGCGAAGAGTACGAAAAGCAATTTCAAAAATGGCTACGTAAACAAAAGCGCGACCAGCTCACTGCCCAAATTACAGGCAAATTAACCACTAGCCTCGAAGAATGGCTTAAGTAAAAAAGAGGTAATGCGAAGCATTACCTCTTTTTTATATGCGGATGGAGAGACTCGAACTCTCACATCAGAGATACTAGAACCTAAATCTAGCGCGTCTACCAATTCCGCCACATCCGCTCAGATCAGGTGTTTTTGCACCGAATAAAATAATACAGCAATCTTGGTAAATTACTACACAAAGTTTTAATAGACATCTAGAGGTAATAATGTGCGGCTCTCTACGCCGCACATTATTTACAGCGATTGGCGCTTGACCCCAAGTCAAGAAAAGTCTTAAAAGCTTTGCGATGTAAGGCTGATAAACAAGGCTGATAAACAAGGAGCTTAAGCCCCTTGCCTTTCTTATCAAATGATTTAGGATTGCTATACAATCATTTTAATTAGCTGCCTGATCTATATTCCTATTCTGAGCCTAACCTTAGCACCCTTGTTGAGCATTGCTGTCTAGTGCATATCCATAAGCCCCAAAAAATTGATCTAGAGCAAATTTACCCCTGTCCATGCCCTCGCAAACGCGGCAAGCTAAAGCCGATCGCACTGACTGATGCTTTTGGTTGCGATCGCTGCTCTTTGCTATTTCAGCTCGAAAACGACGGCTATAGTCTATTGCAGTTAGGTGGGATTGAGTCTCAACAACATACATGGCAATGGACTGGTAAATGGCAACCTATTTATAGAAATAGCCAGCAAGCTTGGATAGAAATGGCTTTAATATATGCAGCTTCTCTGTTATTTTTTGCTTTAGTTATAGTCTGGTCGCTAAATCTCAAATCAACTTTAGGTATTCCTCTAGCCATTTTGTTGTTTGCCCTTTTAGGTTTGCTAATATGGCGATTGCTCGTGATTCGTCAGCGCGATCTTTAACAATTATTTATTACAGATTATGTCACCAGAAGACCTTACAGGCTTCATTTATAAATCCCACGCGGCAGCGCTGCAACTCATGCAAGTTTCCACCAGAGAACGGGATAGTTTGTTGATAGAAGTTGCTAATAGCGTTAAAAAGCATAAAAATGTGATTTTAGAAGCTAATACGCTGGATTTAGAATCAAGTCGCGATATGGCAGTACCTGAGTTAGTACTTGAATGGCTAAAACTAACTCCAGAAAGGCTCAACAATGCAATCGAATGTCTAATCCAGCTTGCAAATCTACCCGATCCACTCACATTACATGTAGGTATTAACGGCTATCAGCGTGTACCTCTTGGAGTAGTAGCTTTTATATATGAGGGTTTTCCACAACTCAGTTTAATTGCAGCAGGTATGTGCCTTAAAGTCGGTAATACGATTATTCTCAAGGGTGGGAATGAAAGTATAAACACGCAAGAAGCGATCGCGGCGATCACTAAAGATATCCTCATTGCCAGAGGTTTTCCTGAAGCATGTATAACCTGTGTCCCCAAAGGGGTGACGCTCAAAGAATTAATTGTTCAAGAAAAATATTTACGCTTAGTTCTTCCTTATGGTCGTCCTAGCTTTGTGCAGCAGGTGAGCAAGCAGGCTACAGTTTCTGCTTTGCCAATATCAATGGGTAATTGCTATCTATATCTATCAGCATCAGGTAAGTTGGACTTTGCCAAAGAAATTATTCTCAATAGTCGTAAGGGTGATCCTGATGCGGTTAATGCGATCGAAAAGGTTGTTGTACATCGGTCATGGCTTGAGCGCTCTCTAACTGATCGCAGTCTCGGTGAGTGGATTAGCAGTCTTAAAAAGCAAGGTTTAATAGTACGTGGTTGTGGGGAGACAACATCATATTTTCGGCAATTTTTAGAAGAATCCCATAGTGAGGAAACCGACAAACCAAGTCAAATTCTGATAGACCAATCGATCGAGTCCGAAGATATTTGGGGACAAGCGTATTTAGATGAGACGATCGCCATCAAGATCGTTAATGATACGGAAGAGGCGATCGCATGGATCAATCAATACAGCAGTGGTCATGCTGATGTATTGCTGACTGATTCCCTATCCGAGCGCGATCGCTTTGTCAGTCGTGTTAACAGCAGTACGATCTTTGTCAATGCCCATAGTCGCTTTAGTCGTTGTTCAAAAATTGGTGATAGTGGTAATGCCAAAATTGCGCTGGGGATGTCTAGCCTAAAAACGCGAGGTGCATCGAGGTATCCAGGGATGATTGATATCTATGCTCTCACCACTACAAAACAAGTGCTGACAAGTTCTTTTCAATCGCCATAACTGTTTGATATACCTTACAGGTTCCAAACTACAGGCTTGAATCCATTAAGTTGATGAAAACCAAAACCAGCGATCGCGTAACTTCTCAAAATTTACAATTTTGCCCTGAGAAAACTGATCTAAATTTGGTGATTGAGAACCTTGTATACCACCAATATTAACATCTTCGTAAATAAAGCCAGCAATACTATCAATTCCCTTAAAAGTACAAAAGAGAATGGTAGTGTTGGGATTTTTAACGATATCAATTGTGCCATCACAGGATGACATTGCATATTTTTTTGGCAAGATAGTTCTATTACTAGAATTTATTTGGAGATGATCTGACTTGATTAAGGTAACAACTTCTTCGCGATCGCGTAAAAATATCTCAAAATTGAGCTTAATCCAAATCGGGCTAAAGTTTACAGTGAATACTAGCAAAATCATTGCAGCATGAATTAAGAAAGATATGAGAGCTTTGTATTTAAACTTTTTGAATTGGGAAAGAGCATAGAAGATTGACCAAATTAGAGTAGTTAGATAGAGAATTACAATTGGATAAGCGCCCAAAAGCAACAATACAAATACTGCATCAGGAAAGAAATAAAAACCAATATCACGAAAATATATCAGCAAAAGGAAGAAATTGCTCAGTACTGTCAATTTCAATACTAAGGGGCTTTCTCGAATTAATCGACAAATTTTATGGTGCATCTTTCTATCAATTTGTATGGCTGTCGCCAAGTTTATCAGCTTATAGAAAGAAAAAGAAAGCTGTTGCACAAAGCGCAACAGCTTTCTTTTTCTTTCTATTCCAATTCTCGAAATTAACGTGACATGAATTCGATTTAGCCGTTTTCGTCATACTGACGTTAACATTAGTTTCGACGGCTATTGGGATTTGCCAGATGGGGTATTGGGGTAAAATCCCGCAGGAGTTCCAAAAATCCGATAATACGCGGTTTCTGCTTCTTGTATTAAGGCGATAAATTCAGGGAGTTCGCGGATGAAGTCAAAGGCTGATTCTTGAGAAGTGGAAATTGCATAGTTATGGATACTACTGCTTTTGCATGAAGCAATAAGACTTACACCTTCTCGAAGGTTCTCTAATGTTTGCTCGATATTTCCTTGACTCGCATAAACTAATGATTTCCCATAAAATGCTGCTTGATATTCTGGACTAAAGGCGATCGCTTGGTTATAGGAAGTAATCGCTTCATCAAAAAGTCCTGCTAATCTGAGCGCATCTCCTTTGTTTGTTAAAGTTTTGGGGTCGTTAGGTTCTATCGCAAGAGCGCGATCATAGCTTGATATTGCGGCTTCGTAGGACTTCACTTGTACCTGCGCGATCGCCAAATTATGCCAGTCATCTGCCTCAGTATCTTGAAGAGAGAGTGATCGTTTGTAATAAGCAATGGACTCTGCATAACGCTCTAGCTTTAACATGGCATAGGCACACAAGCTTAATGCAGAATATAAATTTGGTTCCAGATTGATCGCCTGTTGCAAAATAATAGCGGCTTCTCGATAATTCCCAAAGTCATTACAAACTAGAAAATTTCCCCAGCTATACCATCCTGATGCTTCTTGAAGGGATTCTAAATTAGTCCGATCATCTTCAGGATCGTTAGAGTTGCGACGAGCAAAGCGACGATGGCTCAATAATGCTTCTTGATATCGTCCCAAGTTAATCAGTGTTAGCCCTTTTTTATACCAAGCAAGGCGCTTACCTTGGAGATTTTTTGATAGATCATTTTTTGATAGATCATGTGTGTCTAAAAACTGATCATAAGCAGCGATCGCTTCTTCAAATCGAGATAGCGCAAACAACGCTTCACCCCGATCAAATAAAGCAAGAGAATGGATCGGGTCTAATGTAAGTACATGTTCATAAATCGCGATCGCTGCTTCCTGCTGATTTCTCTGCAAAAAAATCTTCCCCTTTTGATGCCAATATTCAGGATTGCTTGGTTGCTGTTCTATTACTCGGTCAAAATCTGCGATCGCTTCCTCTTGTCGCCCTAACCTCGCTAAAGCAACACCTCTTTCATATGTAATATCAGACAATTCAGGCTGAATACCCAGAATGGTGTCATAACAAGGAATTGCCGCAGCATAATCTTCTTGAGATACCATAAGTTGAGCTTTAGCGTACCAAGCTTTCCAGTCTCGCGGATTTTCTTGAATAGCGCGTTCTTGATTAATAAGTGCTACTTTAGGGCGTAACTTTTTGGCTCGTCCATTACTATCATTAATCCCACCAAACTGAATAGAACGCTCGTAACTAGCTAAAGCTTCCTCATAACGTCCTAGCTCTTCAAGAGCGATACCACGTCCACGATAGGCTCGAAGTTGCGGCTTAACATCATTCTCAGGAATTAATTGCAAAGCGCGATCATAGGCTGAGAGGGCTTCTTGCGGACGCTTAAGATTCCAAAGTAAGATATACCCATATATATTCCAAACTTCATAGTCTTCAGGTGCAATTTCTAGGAGTCTTTGAGAACTTTGGAATGCGTCTTGATCGTGCTGGAGCTTCTGCAATACCTTGATACGAGTTTTCCAAAGACTAGAATTTTCTGGAGCAATGTCTATCGCTTGGTTTATATAGTCCAGTGCATCTAAGTATGCTTGAGTACGGCTTTCTAAATCATTGTGAATACAATCTCCTTGATAAAGTCGCAACGCAGTGCGAACCTCCAAAATTTCAGGACTAACATTTGCAATAGTAAAGGTCTGCTCAAAACTGTCTAAAATTTCTTGAGCATATACCTGTTGCCATTGCTTAGATTTAGTTTCTACAATCCAGTGATTAGCATAGTCTGGTAATAATAGCTCTCGTTGAGACTCTACATTCCATGAATGTAGATTGCTAAGAGCTTGTCCTCGCAACCCTCGCAACAATACATCGTCTGGGCAAAGCTTAAGAGCACGATCAAAATCCAGAAAAGCCAATAGATAGTCTTCTGTACGCAAACGATCTATGCCACGCTGCATTAATGAAAAACTGGGATCTTCGATCATATTTGAATATACAATCTGTTTTTTTCGCAAATTTTGATAGTGCTATAGGTAAGGATGGGCGGTGCTTCGCGCCGCCCATCCTTACTAGGACTAAC
>JBJTVM010000154.1:0-10339 GCA_046081205.1 Pseudanabaena sp.
GCAATGCGGATCAGAGGATTGAAACGACCAAAGCGAGAGATTGTACCTTGAGAGTCGCTTTCGAGAGGGTTAAGAGGGCTGATGACATCTTCTGGAGCGCCGATTGGTGCAACATAAGCAGTGATGTTATCCCCAATTGGGAAACGATAGAACAAACGATTGATTTCAAAACTGTTATTTGGGGTACCACTTTCAAAAGACAATCTAGTACTATTGCCACTGCCCAGTCCAGATGCGATCGGAGTTGCTCCGTCAGTATTTAGGTTAGGAGTGTTGCTTGCTTGCAAACGAGTTCTCAGCAAGTCCTTACCAGTAAAGCTAGTATCTAAATTGAGGCGAACACGGTAGCTAAAAATTGTGTTGGTTCTGTCTGTAAAATCGCTAGTAAGAGTAGGGGCATCATCACGACCATCAGAAGCAGCAGCTAGTCCAAAAACAGCTTCGCCACGTAGCTTGGTGGTTGTCGAGAATTGTTGAGCTTCGAGCTTAGCAGTCTTAGCATCAAGAGCATCTACACGACCACGAAGGGTTGCCAGTTCAGCAGCAAACTCTTCTTGTAGCTTTTGCAATGTAGCTAGGTCTTCTTTGCTGACCTTATCAGCTAAACCTGCGGAAATAATTTCGTTTATCTTGTCCAAGCAAGCATTCAAACCAGCAGCAAATTCGTAGCGACTGGTTGCTTGTCTGCCACGAAAAGTGCTGTCAGGATAGCCAGCGATACAACCGTAGCGCTCTACCAAGGATTGCAATGCGGTGAAAGCCCAGTCAGTGGGGCGGACATCGCTAAGTTGAGATACTGAAGTTACATTTTGTGCAACAGCACTGGGACGAACCAAGCTGTCATTAGTTACGGAGCGGATTACTTCTGAGTCTTGAGAAGCTTGAGCATTAGCAGCACCGCTAATTAAAGCAGATGCAGCAACAGCAGCAGAAATTACTACGCTGTAATTTTTCTTGGAAAACTTAGACATTTGTTACTATTCCTCACAACATAACAGGTTAGATATCTGTGTGAAGATAATGTAGCAAAAATAGCAGTACAAAGTTAAGTGTTTCTGGATACACTAACCAAGTATTTATGCTTGGGATCTCTATTACAGTAACGAATGCTTTGCTTAAGAAATAAGCCTCAGATAGATGAAGGCGGAGCTTTGCGCCTCCTTCATCTATCTGAGGCTTGAGGTGATGGAAACATTAAAATCGGCTTTGTAATGAAGATTGCTGAAATTTTGTGGTTTGTGCTGAAATCACATTAAATTAAAGTCAATATCCAAAATATTTGCTGGAGCAATTGGGCTAAAATAAAATTAGCAGGGGAACACTGTGCAACCTAACTTTGCAAATTTGCTAGTTTACCTAAGCCCTATAAGCATAAAAAGCTAGAGCTACCCCCCCTATAGAAAAAACAAAGTTTCTTAGGGAAATGCTATTCGGGATTTAGTAGATATGCGTTTCGATCCATATTTTACTATCCTGTATTGAGTCTGTCATACCATCGCAGAGATATCAAGATCTCCTCTAAGAAGATGGATTAACTTCCACAGATTCGTTTTGATAAGTCGAATCTATCGCAGTTAATTTGTCTGTGCTAAATGTCGAAATCTTGACTGTCATTGATTTGTGATGTTGATATTTGCTTCTAGTTTGCGTTTATTAAGTAGATATCTACTTTGTAGTTACCCCTCGTTTGCTCTAATTTGCTCACCTTAACCAATCGTTCGACCTTCGCCTCATGGAATTCTCGATTAATCAACTGTTAGACAATTTCTCTGATGACAAGCTAGTTACGCCCAAAGCGATCGAAAAAAAACTTGGGATCGGTGATGACAACAAAAGCGTTCGTCGGCTCCAAGTTGCCCTTGATGCTTTGGAAAAGATCGGTATTCTTGAAAAAGACAAAGGACGATATCGACGCATCCAAGAAGAAGGTCTGGTAGAAGGTCGTTTGCGTTGTTCAAGTAAAGGTTTTTGCTTTGCAATCCAAGATGTTGAGGGTGCTGAAGACATCTATGTGCGCGAAAGCAGACTGAGTAATGCGTGGAATGGCGATCGCGTATTGGTGCGGGTAACTAAAGACGGTGTGCGGCGGCGATCGCCTGAAGGTGAAGTACGGTTGATCCTTGAGCGATCGAATCCAACATTACTTTCGACCGTGAAATTTACGGATGATAGTTATCGAGCCGTACCACTGGATGATCGCCTATTGTTTGAAGTAGAGCTAATACCAGACGAGGAAACGCCTGACCTCAGTGTGGCAAATGGCAAACTCGTGCATTTAGAAATGGTGAGATTTTCCTTGGGTAACCACTTACCTTTGGGACGCATTTTGCAGGTTTTGGGTGATGATGCCGAATCAACTAATGACATCGATCTAGTATGCTGCAAACATAATTTGCCCAGAAGATTTAGTGCAAAGGCTTTGACAGCCGCAGCAAGTTTACCTAGAGGTGTACGAAAAGCCGATCTCAAACATCGTCTTGATTTACGTAAAACCCTAACTGTCAGAATTGGTAATGCGGCAGCAATTTCGATCGTTGCGGTCGATACTGGTTGGGAATTGGGTGTACATATCCCTGATGTTGCGACCTATGTAACGGCAGGCTCGCCATTGGATTTGGAAGCTCAGAAACGTCTACGGTCATTTTTCTTGGGTGACACCATTTTGCCAATGTTGCCTGAGATGAATGTATTTAATCAGCCCGAATATCTCACAATGTCAGTGTTGATTAAATTGGATCACGAAGGAAATATGCTTTCTTTTGAGATTCAGCCTTCAGCAGTATTGGTGCGGGCGAACTTGAGTTATCAGAGAGCGCAACAGATTCTTGATGGGAAAGTCGCAGTTGATGAAGAAGCGCCTAGCCAAGAAATTGATACAGAAGTAGAAGAGTTAGTCCATCTAATTGCCAGAGTAGGAACTTTGCTACAAGAGCGTTCCAATGCCATCAGGTTGGTATTACCACAGATTCCTTCTCAAGAGGCGGATGAGGGAGTACGCGGTTTGACAGTAGTTCCCTTAACTTTGCCGATCTCTGGCAAGGTTACAGAGGTAATGATCTTGGCAAATAAAGCGATCGCTTCCCACCTCCAGTCTTTATCAATTCCCTCTATCTATTTGCGTCAAATTCCTCCTGATCAAGGGAAGGTTGATGACTGGACAAAGCTATTAGAGAGCATGGGTATTTCGGCGCAATTAGAAACGCCTGAACAGATTCAAATAGCTGATTTGCATCGGATTTTGGCACAGGTAAATCAGCTTGAACAAGATGCAACTCGCGATATTCTCAAATATATACTGATGTCTATGTTTAAGACCAATGAGTATGTACTTGCGCCATCACTCCACTTTGGGTTAGGGTTAACCGATCAGTCTTATGTGCATGGCGTGTTTACCCAAAATCATTATGGTGATCTACTAATCCAACGCATTTTACATACTGTATTTGAAGAAGGACGCGATCGCCGCAGCATCAGAATTAAAGATGGGGTAAACCTTCGTAGTTCTAGCGCCCATGGTCAGGTAAATTGGAGCGTCTTACCACCTGAAACAGAGCGGCAGTTAATTGAGGATTTGGAAGCCATTGTGCCAAAGCTCAATCAAGCTGATGCTTTGTATCACCGTTCAATTTCTGATCTGGATGGATTGCGTAAAGCGGAATTTATGCGATCGCACACAGGCGGCAATTTCTATGGCATCATCACCAGCGTTCAGTCCTATGGATTCTTTGTAGAGATTGAGTCTCTCTTGGTTGAAGGCTTAGTTCATGTTAGTTCTCTTAAAGATGACTGGTACGAGTTTCCCTTGATTAATGGCAAGGGTAGAGCGAGGGCTTCCACTTTACTAGTTGGTCGTCGCAGTGGTCGTCAATATTGTTTGGGCGATCGCGTAGAAGTACAGGTCAAGGGCGTAGATTATTATCGTCAACAAATTGACTTAGTTGCTGTCGTAAATTCTGAAAGCGATCGGGATTTGTCTAACACTAATTCAGTTGCTGGTTTAGAATCAGAAGAGGCTTTAGAAGAATTTTCTGAAGAGAGCAATGCCGAAAATTTAGAATAAATTCCAGAATAATTACCTTGGACTGAGGTAATGCTCTGCTTCAGCCTCAGTCAAATCCTAAATTGCTCTAACTCTACTCCTTTCACGAGTTCCCCACCATGTCGCTTTCCCGCCTACTGGTGACCGTCCTAAACCGTCTTCAGCCATCTGCGGAGACGGTTATGCTTGTTTCGGCGATCGCAGTGGGCTTAATTAGTGGCACTGGTGTCACCCTATTTCGCAAACTGATCTTATTTACCCAAGAGATCTATTGGCATGAGTTAGCCGTGGTACTCAGCAATAATTGGCATTGGGCGATCATCTTTATTCCAATGGTTGGATCTCTAGTTGTCAGCCTTGTGCGCTTCAAACTAGATAAGTTAGATCAAGCAGAAGCGAAGACTTCTAGCCCAGAAATAGGACTTTCCTATACGCAGGTTCCCCTAAAAACTGTGGCAGCAGCACTTTCCCTAAGCGCAGGTGCATCGCTTGGCCCTGAAGGTCCGAGCGTTGAGTTGGGTAGCAATATTGGCTCTTTACTTGGTCAAATGTTGCAATTTTCCAGTGAACGCATTCGTCTACTGATTGGGGCAGGGGGAGCCGCAGGCTTAGCCGCAGGCTTTAATGCCCCGATCGCAGGTGTATTTTTTGCCCTTGAGGTCTTACTACGTGATTCCTACCGCACTAATAAATCTAGTCCTAACTCTGATGTAAGTGTTGTTGTCATTGCCTCTGTCATTTCGGCATTAGTTTCCCAGATTAGTCTTGGCGAACGTCCAGCTTTTAGCCTGCCTGTCTACGAAGTACGCAGCTACTGGGAATTGCCTCTATACCTTGGATTAGGTGTGCTAGCTAGTGCCGTCGCCCTGATGTTTACTCGCGCAATTAAACAAGCAAAGAAATTTTTTGCTGGGGAATGGGCGATCGCCCCATTTATGCAAAAACTATCGATGCCGATCAAACTATTGCTTGGCGGACTATGTGTCGGTCTGATTGCCTTAACTTTTCCTGAAGTAATAGGGATTGGTTACGAAACAGTAGAATCCATCCTGCAAGATACACCGTTCACAATTCCACTATTAGCAATTTTGTTAGTAGTTAAACTTTTATTGACGGCGATTAGTTCTGCGAGTGGTTTTGTTGGTGGTATTTTTGCACCTTCGATTTTCTTGGGCGCAGTGTTAGGTAGTTTGTACGGTCAGGCGATCGCGAGTTTTTTACCTGCTTCGATCCCGATCGCCGCTTCACCCGCCTATGCACTTGTAGGAATGGCGGCCGTTTTGGCAGGGACTGTTCGCGCCCCCTTAACATCAGTATTACTACTATTTGAAATGACTCGCGACTACCGCATCGTCTTACCGTTGATGGCAGCCGTAGGACTCTGTGCATGGGTACTTGACCAAATAGATTCATCAAAATCCGCAGATCGGATGATCATGCAATGGTCTGGGCTACCCGCCGATATCGAGGTACTTGAAAAAATCAAAATTGCCGAAGTTATGACCCTCAATCCCGCCTCCGTTAAATATTCAATGCCATTAATGCAAGCGGCCCAATTTATCACCAGTGGCTACCACCATAGTGCCTTAGTATTAGATGAAATTAACCACTTGCAAGGGATTTTAACCACCCAAGACCTAAAACGTTTGCTATCAGCACCTGCAACCGAGCGCCCCCTTGAAGACATGACCGTACAAAATATTTGTACCAGTGAAGTAATCTGTACCTTTGCTGATGAATCGCTTGCTGAAGCGCTAAAACGTATGGCAACAAGGGATTTACGCCAGATGCCTGTGGTTGATCGCCACCAGCCTAAGCGAGTAATCGGGATGGTGGATCGGCTTGCCATTACCACAGCCTACAATACGGCACTAACAAAACGAGCGATTACTGCTAGAATTACAGCGACTAAATTGAATGTACCTATAGCCAATACTTTTACCGCTATCAATAACGGTGCTAGTAATGGTGCTAGTAATATTCTTAGCAATATTACTAATGACAAGAGCAACGATAAAGACAATAATTTAAGTAATTTAAGTAATTTAAACAATTCTTTAATTAACACTCTAGATATCACTTCAGCCAATAACTTAAACAGAGAGTCAGATATTCATAGTTCTGAGACAGTTTCCTCTTAAAATTTACGCAGAGATTGTCTTAAATATCTGGCAATTAGCCCAAATAAAGGATGTCATGGATAGCGAAGAAATACTAATTGAATTTGTGGGAAATGGCGATCGCGCCAATAGTGAGTCGATTAAGTCGATCAGCTCCACCAAGATTAAAGACAGCATTCAAAGACTTACAAGCTTGGTGCAGCAAATTGCTTTGGACAATGCCCCAAGTCATGCTAATGGGTTAGCGCTAGACGAAGTCGAGATTTCGATCAAACTCACAGATACAGGCGAAGCAGTTTTATTGGGTGATGGTCAAAGTAATGGAGCCATGACTCTACGCTTTCGCCGCCCTCAAAAAGGATTAGCGATCGCTAATGTCGAAACATCTACTCAATTACAAGCACTCACTTCTAGCACTGGTGTTGACTATACTAAGTTAAGAGGATTGTTATCAAGTGGTAAGTGGCAAGCAGCAAATCAAGAAACATGGAACGTGATGTGTCAAGCTGCACGTAAAAATATTGGTTCAGTCTTGACAGCCGAAGAAATTAAGCAAATTTCCTGTGAAGATTTGCAAGTCATTGATAATCTTTGGCAGCAATATAGTCAGGGTCGCTACGGATTCAGTGCTCAAAACCAGATCTATATGTCATCAATTCTGGGATAAGTGTATGGACAGAATTAACTACAATCCAAATCCAAAATTGTAAAGTTTAGCTCCGCAGGATGGTCAAATCTATAGGTTTGGGTAATTTATTTTGTACAGGTACTTAGCAACTTTAACATCAATTCACAAGGCAAATTATAAGGGGTTATTGTCATGGATCAGGATAAGCAAAAACAGATTACAGGCTATTTCATTGAGGAGGCAAAAGAACATCTCCAAACAATTGAATCAGGACTACTCAATTTGCAATCACTGATGGGTAACTCTGAGTCAGTTAATGAAATATTCCGAGCGGCTCACTCAATTAAGGGAGGAGCAGCCATGCTGGGGTTTAGTAGCATTCAACATGTTGCCCATAACTTTGAAGACTACTTTAAAGTTATGCGAGAGAATACTAATTTTCAAGTCGATCAAGATTTACAGACACTTTTTTTACAAGCTTTTGACAAATTACATGAGCTGGTCGAACATTTGCAAGGTCCATATGGACTGACCAAGGATACTGTTGATAATGTTATGGCAGGCTCTGATCAAATCTTTGCAAACCTCAAAAATCATCTCCAAAATTTGATCTCAGGGAAAGACACCACAGCTACTGCGGTAATAGGAGATCCCAAAATTGATACAAGGGGAATGTTGACCGCTTTTCAATCGGAAGTGCCGATGAAGTTGCGAAATATGCTGGAGTTATTTAAGCAGCCTGATAGTCCTCGCAGTCGCCAAAATCTAGCGGCTATTTGTACTCAGCTACAGCAAATCGGCGATCGCTTTGGGCTAGCACCTTGGACATTGTTGATGGAATCGGTAAATATAGCCGTATCCAATCCCAACAATCAATTTCGCACCCTTGCACCAATTCTAATTAAAGAGATCAAGCAATCTCAGGAACAAGTTTTAGCTCAGAAAGCAGATCAAATTAAAGTATCACCGCAGTTATTGCAATTACTCCCAGCCAATGTCACCAGTAAGCCTGCACCGCTTAAAACCTCTTCTTCACAAACTACCAAAGCGACAAACATTGCCTCCGAGAACACTTCAGCCGACGAGGTTAGTAAGATCTTTGGCGCGGTCATCGAAGAAGATAAAGCGATGAAAGGATGGCAAGTCTTTAGCGATTGTGTCGGATGGAGACAAAGCGGGACTTGGATTGCTTCCAATGCCATTCCCTCTCAAACTGCTCCTGATGGACATTTCCCAACACCACTTTGGTTAGCCTCATGGCATCAGTCCAAGGATTCAAAAGCTAGAGAATTTCAGGCTCAGTATGCTGCTCTCTTAGCGAAGATTGCTAGCTGTAATATTAATTAATCATCTTCAAGATAATTGGTCATGCAAATTGGTCATGCAAAATGCTGCCCGTTGTCATAATCAAGCGCCAATTCAAGGATGAAATGCAACGGTATCTGATGAAGCAAAGAATACTTCGTAAGGAGTGCGATAGTCAAGAGATTTTCTCGGTCTGTGGTTAATCAAATTCACCACCTTCTGAAAGTCATCTTCTTTCACGATTTTAAAGTTCGTACTTTTAGGATAGAACTCTCTAATCAATCCATTAGTATGTTCATTCAATCCGCGTTCCCATGAATGATATGGATTTGCAAAGAAAGTCTCTATTTGCAGACTTTGAGATAGCTGCTCATGCCCACAGAACTCTCTTCCATTATCAAAGGTCATTGTCTTTCGGGAAGTTGATTCCACAGGCTTAAACAGGTTCATTGTCACTCTATTTATTTCTACCATTGTCTTGTCTTTAGCTAGTCCAGCAAGTAAGTACTTCGAGGCTTTGTCAACATGGGTAACTACTACACCAGTGTGGTTGCAGCCGATTACCGTGTCACTTTCCCAATGTCCTATCTCTGTCTTTAAATCCGCAATCTTCGGACGATTCTCAATTCCTACTCGATTTGGGATACCACCTCGTTTCTGGTTGCGACTTTTGCGTCGCCGTTGCTTCTGCTTTTGCCTCAGATATTGTTGATATATTCCCATCTCTTGATGGTTTGCATAGATCATCAGATAAATCGTCTCATAGCTGATTTTACCTAGTCCTTCTCGTTTCATCCTCCCTGCCAGTTGTTCTGGGCTGTGGTGTTGCTTTAACCGTTGCTTGACTTCGACAATCGTCTTGTCGCTGATGCTCTGGAATTTAACCTTTGCTTGCTTCCGTCTTGCCTGCATCAGGGCATCTGCTGTATCTGGCAGATATCCGATCTGTCGCTCATCTGTGTTTCGCGATAGCTCTCTGGATATCGTACTTTTGTCCCGATTCATGCGACGACCAATTTCTGATATGGATAATTTGTCAATTACTCGCAGTTTATACAGTTCACTTCTTTCTGTGATGCTAAGATGGCTATAGCTCATGAGGATCTCCTGATTGTTGTGATTATCATCAGATTATCCTTATGAGTCCTTTTATGCAAAGATCTCTAGGCGTTGCATTTCATCCTTGAATTGGCGAACCTTATTGGAGCGGGCATCACGAATGACGATTACAGCACGATTATGGTCAGCAAATTGACGAAACATATTGTCACTATCAGCTAGTGCAGAAGTCCTTTCTTGCACTTGACTCTCTAGTAACTTATTTTGATTTTGGAGTATTTCTAGTTTCTCTTGCTCTAGTCGGGACATTTTTGTTTCTAGGACAGAGACTAATTTATAAATTTCAGTTGGTTGCAATGTCCTTAGCAGATCGCTTTGGCCAATGATCCCCTCCATTTGTCCATCAATATTAGTAACTATCAAATGATTAATCATTCGCTCTTGCATCGTCTCGCGCACTGCCCACAATGTCTCATCTCGACTAACTGTTGCTACAGGAAAGCTCATAACAACATCTACAGATGTAGCTACTAGATCCAACTCTAGAGCCAGATACTGAACGATATCGCCTTCAGTAACAATGCCTACAGGACATAAGCCGCTATCACACTCTAAGACAATTACTACCGAGCTAACTTTCTGTTCTAACATTAAGTTCGCAATTTTTGAGACTGAAGCTGTGGGCTTTGCATAAACTACATCAGTAATCATTACCTCTCGAACCTGACGCAAGCGCAACATATCAATCGGGCGCAACAACTGCCGTAAACTCTCATGGGTAAGCAATCCAACGACTTCACCACGATCATTTACTAGGGGTAAATGTCGAATGTTATAACGAAGGAAACGGTTAATCGGCACAAGTATATCGGTAAATTCCCATTCTAATAGTGATTGAACTGGATAGGTCATCACCTCAAAGATTGCCGTCTCAGTCAGATTGCTTTTTGAATTTTGTGCCGATTGTCCGCAAAGTCTTACCAAATCACGTTCGGTCAAAATTCCTACTAGTTTCTTCTCTTCGGTTACTAAAATGCAACTATTTTGAGCATGGGCTAATTGCAATTTGGTTTCTGAGTCAATTTCACATAATAGATTGCAAGTTTGACCACCTGCACTCCAGGGCAACCGCACACGTTTATAAATAATTTATGAATAAATCGTAAACGATTGCTAGATAATGGTTTC
>JBJTVM010000155.1:0-3451 GCA_046081205.1 Pseudanabaena sp.
GACATAAAACCCAAATAATGAGAGGCGGCGCGAAGCGCCGCCTCTCATTATTTGGGTTTTGATTTGTCCTGATACAAGTGGCTATAGATATATCAAATTCACGTTACATTTAGATTTTGAGCCATTTCGCCGAACATATTAAGAGATCGATCAAGCTAGATTGAAGGAGTATTATTTAGGGATTGGCAATTTGTTTAATAATGGTTTAAATAAATACTTTATGCAAGCTTGCCCCATCGGGGAGAGCTTCTATAAAATCACAAATCTACAAATGATTTAGGATCCCTATTAGATCTGTCGCTACTTTTTTAGAGAACATCAAAATTAGTAAGTGAAAAGCATCACATCTTGCTAGAGATGTCAAATTTAAAGTAGAGGGAGTATCAGCTAATGAATCGAGAGGCTAAGTCCTTAAATATTGCAGGTAATAGTAGGGCTGAAGTCATCCGCATTGGAGTGATGCAATTTTCGCGTGCCGATCTGGGCAATAGTGAAACACTAGTTAAAGACGCAACTTTGATGGCGATCGCCGAAATCAATCAATCAGGAGGTATTTTAGGAAAAAATATTGATCCCATCATGATAGATGTTGTGGCTAATGATCACAGTGTTGCCTCGCAAGTGGGTTCTTTGTTGAATGAGTTGAATATTAAAAATTTATTTGGTTGTGGTTTATCTTCAGTTCGTAAACAAGTAATTCCCATCCTTGAAAAGCTCCAAGCCCAACTTTGGTATCCCTATTATTACGAGGGACTAGAATGCTCAAACAATATATTTTATACAGGTGCATGTCCTAATCAAGTTATTCAACCAGCAATTAATTGGTTGTTGCAAAACAAAGGCGATCGCATCTATTTAATTGGTACAGATGGCATTTACTCACGCACAGTTAATAAGATTATTCGCGCTCAAATTAAGCAGCAAAAAGGCTTGTTACTATGTGAAGACTATGTTCCCCATGATATCTCTAACTATCATGAAAACATTGCCAAAATTAAGCATATCGCTCCTGCTGCGGTAATTAGCACCTTATCTCTACAGAACTCTGCTGCTTTTTTACAACAGTATGCCGAAGCTGGAATTAAGGCTGAAGATATTCCAGTTCTATCATTGCGCTTAACCGATCTAGAACTGAGGTATCTCTGGGAAAGTCTAGATCATCCTGTGGCGATCGCTGGACATCTGGCTAGCTCTAACTATTTCCAAAGTCTAGACACGGCACCAAATCAAGATTTTTTGCGTAAAGCCGCAACTTGGTTTGGTGATAATCAATTGCAGGCTTCAACTGTCAATGTCGTGATGCAAGCGGCGTATACTCAAGTGTTCTTATGGAAACAAGCCGTTGAAGCAGCTCAAACCTTTGAAGTGCTTCCAGTGCGTCAGGCTGCCTATGATCAAAGCTTTATTTCGCCTGCGGGTAGAATTGTCCGTGATCGCAACCATTACATTTGGACAGCTTGTCGGGTTGCGGAAATTACTACAACAGGTACTTTTGAAATCTTATATACCGTCGATCCGATTAAACCGATGCCTTGGTTGGGGGTAGAAGAATTAGATCCAGACGCATCAACCGTAGTTATGGAGATTCTTGCCGATATTACGCAAGGCACTCAACAAAGTTGGCAACTAGAAAAAGATGCTCAGGATTTGGAGTTTATGATCACTGAGTTATTAGGTCGGGGGCATGGCAAGAGGCGTAACCAATTTGCTCCTGAGATTACTCGTGCCGTGATGTCGAAGATGTTTAAAGCAAATCAGAGATTGCTCAAGACACAGGCGGATTTGTTAAATGTGGAAGGGGCTTTGCGGGATGCCAATGAGTTATTAGAGCAGAGGATTGAACAACGCACACTGCAATTACAGCAAACGATCAAACGTTTACAAAACGAAGCGGCGGATCGTCAGCAAGCGGAAATACTATTACGGGAGAGCCAGCAGAGATTTTCAGCGATCGCTGATAATGTCCCTGGGGTGGTCTATCGGGCTGTGTTACATCCTGATGGCGATGTCTCCATGCCTTATATTAGCCCCCGCACTCAAGAAATCTTTGGCATATCCGTCGAAGAGTTCACGGAGCATTTGGAATGGGTATTTGATATGGCACATCCTGAAGACCGTGCGGCACTCAATGAAATGGTGCGGATATCTGCCGAAGAATTGATGACCTTTGAGCATGAATACAGGGTCTCGAGTCTATTTGAGAAAGTTAAGTGGGTACGCATTATTTCTCAGCCTCATCGTCATGAAAGTGGGGATACGATTTGGGATGGGGTGATTATTGATATTAGTCATCAAAAGCAAATTGAAGAATCTTTGCGTCAAGCGGAAGAGAAGTATCGCAGCATTTTTGAACATGCGATCGAAGGTATTTTTCAAGCTCAAACGGATGGATGTTATATCAATGCTAATCCTGCGCTTGCCAATATTTATGGGTATGAAAGCCCTACGGAATTACTCAATGCCGTTGCGGTAGATCCATATCGTCTATTTACAGAACCAAAACGTTATCAAGAATTCTTGCATCAAATAGCTACTGGCGGCTCAGTGGCTAGTTTTGAAGCTTTGGTCTACAAGAGCGATCGCAGTATCATTTGGATTTTGATTAATGCCAGAGCTAACTATGATCATGAAGGTAACTTTATTTCCTATGAGGGATTGGTTCAAGATATTACGGAACGGAAACTAGCTGAACAGGCTCTCAAGGCGGAGCAAGAAAAGTCGGAAAATTTGTTGTTGAATATCTTGCCAAAAGAAATCGTCAATCAACTGAAGATGAAAAATAACGCGATCGCCTCAAGATCGGAGAATGTCTCCATATTGTTTGCAGATATTGTGGACTTTACTGCCCTCTCGACGCAAGTTTCACCTAATGAATTAGTAACCATGCTCAATGGCATTTTCTCTTCTTTTGATCTGCTTGCTGATCAGTTGGGATTAGAAAAAATCAAAACCATTGGTGATGCCTATATGGTGGTTGGTGGATTGCCCACGGCGCGTCCAGACCATGCTGAAGCGATCGCAGAGATGGCTCTAGCTATGCAAAAATCTATCTCTAAGTTTAAAAGAGGTGATGATACTACCTTCCGTTTGCGAATTGGGATTAATACAGGTGCAGTTGTGGCGGGGGTGATCGGTATTCGCAAGTTTATTTATGATCTTTGGGGCGATGCTGTGAATGTCGCTAGTCGGATGGAATCCCACGGTTTAGCGGGAGGTAATCAGGTGACGCAAGCAACCTATGAGCTACTCAAAGATAAATATTCTTTCTGGCATCGTGGCAAAATATTTGTCAAAGGAAGAGGTGAAATGGATACCTATATGTTGCTTGAGCATAAGTCTCATGCAACAGTGTCACAAGCATTGAAACTAGATGAACTATAACAATGAAAGCTTTGCTTAAGACTTAAAACTCACATTAAATAAAGGCGGCGCGAAGCGCCACCTTTATTTA
>JBJTVM010000156.1:0-7639 GCA_046081205.1 Pseudanabaena sp.
CCTCATACTATTTGGGTTTTATGTCCTAACAAGAATGGCGACAGCTATAATTCACAGAAAGACATCATCTAAAGATGTGCGAACAAAAAACATGCAACCTGCGATCGCATAGGGTGAATGCTTAGAACCAGCAGCCGAATAAATATGATCTCCAGCCTTGTAACTAAGCCCGCGATCAATTAACTCACCTTCGATCATAAAAATTTCTTCGCCAGTAGCATGACTGTGCAGTGGATAGTCAACATCCACTTCCGCACGAATTAAAGCAGATATTTTTTTTTGATCGCGATCAATATCTAATACAGCCATCACTAAACCTGGAACAGGATGCTTCTGCCAATTGAGTTCTGTTAATCGGTTTGTCATGATATCTAAAACTTCAGCTTCAATCTGAATACGATTGAATAGTCTTTGTTTGAGACTGACAGGCACTGTCAAAGATGGCTGAGAATAAGCAAGTGTTGCTGCAACATTCTGTAGCGATCGCAATTCTTGCTCTATTTCAGGGGATGCGGCAGCGAGTTCCTCTATAGATTGCAATTCTTCAGGGGCGATCGCTGTAAGTGCAGTTAGTGCTAATAGGTCATTAATTTCTTCTTGGTTCATGCAGTTTAGTTCCCCATTTATAAGCTTTTAGTTTTTTGGATTTTCTTAGTTTGCTGTTTAGTTTTGCAATATTGCTTTGCATTATTGGTTCTATCGATTGTTGGTAGCGTTCCCTAAAAACTAAACCATTCATCACCAATCATTTCTCGTAACTTTTTTAGCCCTAGACGAATGCGAGTTTTTACAGTACCCAGAGAAATACCTGTCTTTGCTGCAATTTCACTATGACTAAGCCCTGAAAAGTAGGCAAGTTCTAATGCTAAACGTTGTTCAGCAGGAAGATTGTTGAGACAAGATTTAATATAAATACTTCTCTCTTGGATCATCGCATCATTTTCAGGGCTGTCTGTCTGCCAATGCATTGTCAGTGCATCTTCAGAAGCGTTGACAACTTTGTCAAGCCTTGCTCGATTGCGTAAGCGATCTAAAGCTCGGCTACGGGTCAACATAAATAACCATGTATCTACTCTCGCCTTTTGAGGGTTGTAGTTTTTGGCAATTTTCCATACTTGAGTAAATACGTCTAAAACTATCTCTTCGGATTCTTCTGAAGATTTGAGAATGCGATAGGCGATCGCATAAATGACCTTAGAGTAACGATCATAAAGCAGAGATAGTGACGCTTGATCGCCATTAGCAATTTGATGAATAAGTGCAACTTCATCAAGTCTACTGTCATAATCAATTTTCAAAAATTGGCGATCACATGAATCCAATGCTAGATCCTCTCCGTATTCCTATACAAATCAGCGAACAATATAACTTCTAGCTTTGCAATTAGAAACTGTTTATAGTGATCGCTGATCCAACGCAACTGATCTTCAAATATATAACATCACAATAAAAACCATGTCTAGACCAGAAAAATCTTCAGGCTTAGCTTCGCGCCGCCAATTAATCAAAGTTGGGTTGTTTGGGGCGATGGGTGTTGCGAGTGCGGCCGCAGTTCCAGAAGTCATGGCAATGATGCCTAAGAAGAAAGATGTCATGAGCGACATCAAGGTTTTGAATAATGCCTTGTTTTACGAGCATCAAGCAATTTGGGCCTATGGGTTTGCGGCAGGTAAACTTACCAGTAGTAATGTAGGCAAGGCTGTTTTAGCGATCGCCCTAGCCAACCAAGCGGATCATAAAGCTCATCGAGATTTGCTGACTAGTGTGGTTAAGCAGCTTGGTGGTATGCCTGTGATGGCAAAGGATGAATATCTCAAAACTGTTACCCCTTACATCGAAAAAGGTGAGGGCAATTTGGACTCTGATGTGAATATTGCTAAGCTTGCCCTTGCCTTGGAGGTAGACGCAGCGATCGCATACGGGAAGGAAGCTTCCATGCTAAAAAATCCCGACTTGATTATCGCTGGTACTAGTATTGGTTCCAATGAAACTTCCCATGCCACTGTAATTCGAGCAGCATTTCAATCCTTAGGTGTTTCCTTGAATGTGGTTCCTGCGGCTTTTGTTAGCAAAGAAACCCGCGATGCTTGGATTCTTAAGGTCTAATGAACTTCCAAAAAGCCTTGCTTTGCAAGGCTTTTTGACTGTTTTTTCTGATGCCAATTCACGAAAGTGCGATAGCTTTTGTGAGTTAAAAGCCAACCCCAGTAAGGTTTTTCAAAACTAATAATGTCGCAGCCATTTTTAGTTTTGGTATTAGTTCTTTATAAACCAATGAATGTCGTGACTGATGCTCAAACCAATTCTTTCCCAAATACACCAACGAAAATTCTGTGGCAACAGGTTTGGGGACTTGCAGCATTATTAGCTGCGATTACCTTTAGTTGGATTGCTTATGGGTTTTATCAACCGAAAATTTTGGCACGAATTGGTTTTGTTGACTTAGCTATCTGGCTAGGGATTTTTCAGGGGTTGCTCGGCGCGATCGTAGAGCCAGTTGTCGGTTGGTTTTCCGATCGCATTCTTGGCCGTTTAGGCAGTCGCTTACCACAAGTCGTCGTCGGAGTAACTCTAGCAGGTCTAATTTTTGTGATTGCTTCATGGTTAGTTGAAATGCAGCTAGCAGAGGAAATGCGCTGGATTATCCCCGTGATGATGACCATGTGGGTAATTGCGATGATTATTTTTCGAGGACCAGCGATCGCCTTGCTCCAAGGCTTTGCTCCAACTAGCAAGCTTCCTCAAGCAAATGCAATTTTGGCTTTGGTATTAGCAATTACAAGCGCTACTAGCCCAATCCTTGGCTTAATACTCAAACAGATTGGCGCATCGTTGACTTTTATCTTGGGTGCGATCGCTTTATTAATTGGTTCAGTACTGCTATGGGCATCAATGCCACGCCATTTAGTCACAGCAACTAGCCCCGAAGTCTCAACTACAAAGCTAACCACAAAGTCATTAGTCATGTATGCTTTGCCTTTTGTCGTAGGCTTAGGTTCTGGTTTAGAAATTAATTTGCTACTTCATATTCTCCCTCGTCATCTTTCCCAAGCTCTAGGAAGTTTATCGGTTGAATATATCCAATCAGCAATCTTATTAATCGCTGGGCTCGCGACATTACCTCTGCGATCGCTATTTCGTAGTCACAAAGTAACCTTTGGAATGGGATTAGGATTAGCAGTGATCGCTGGTTGCCTCACATTGGCTGTGTTTAGCCAAAATCCTGTTTATTCAATATTAGTTTGTGCGATCGCATCTATGGCGCTCGGCTTTGTTTTGACAAATACTATTCCCCTTGCTTTAGCAATGGTTCCATCTAATCAAGCAGGGTTTGGGACAGGCTTATATTTTGGAGGTAATGGTATGGCGAATGCCGCAATTGCCGCATTAGTCGTAACTCAAGGCGAAATATCTCCCATAAATGGATCTCTGCTAAGTCTTTTTGCTATGGCGATCGCTTTAATTAGTTTATGGAAAAAAGCTCAAACTTCTTACTGAGCTTAGTTTTATACCAATTCACAGAAGTGTGGCCACACTTCTGTGAATTAAAAAGCAAGCCCTGTAAGGGTTTTGAAAGTGCAAAATAGCGTAGACATTTTGTACTTTGGTTTTACGTTTTCAAAATATAGATTAAACCAGTGAATTATTATGGAACGTTTTCTTGGCGCGTTTGAACATTCCTTTTGGCTATACGATCAAGTTCATCCTGTACATTTTGCTTTATGTGCCAAAATTTCGGGAACTTTTACCTCTGATCAATTGCAGCGCGCTCTCTCTCAAGTTCAGCAACAGCATCCTTTATTAAGGGTCAAGATTCAGACTAGCCCATCTGGACATCCTCAATTTGTAGAACAGAAAGCAGAAATTCCGCTCAGGATTGTTCAAAGAACAGATCGATTGCAATGGCAGAGAGAATTAGAACTGGAGCTATCACTGTCTTTTAACTGGGCGATCGCGCCCTTAGTAAGGGTTGTATGGTTACATTCTCAAGGGAATCAAGACTCTGAGCTAATCATCACTTTGCACCATTCAATTGCCGATGGTTTGTCAGGAGCTTATCTAATAAGGGATATTGTGGCTAGAATTGCCACACCAAATTGTTCTGCAACTGCTATAAGCAGAGAACTTACAACTAGCGCTCCAGTTGAATCTATAATTCCCCAATCATTTAGATTCCCAACGGAATCTCCTCATCAATCTGATCATGTAGCAGCACAAGAGCAAGCAGCATTCTATGCAGATAAGGCTACAACTAGAGTACGTCCCCATGTCAGGACTGCAATATTGTCAGCCCAACTAACAAAACAATTAAGTGTCCTCTGTCGTGAAGAGCATACTACTGTTCATGGCGCAATTGGTGCGGCTTTTTTACTAGCCCTAGCTAGCCAAGGAAAAACAGACCTATCGCATTACAAGTGTTTATCACCGATCAGTATCCGTTCCCATTTACCAGCAACAGTACAGGAGGATGTAGGGCTGTATATCACCTATGGCTTAACACATCATCAAGTAACCGCTAGCTCTCTATTCTGGGAAGTGGCGCGATCGCTCAAATCACAATTAGACGATGCTAGACAACTTCAACAATTATTTGGAAACTTCGCCCCACGTCAAGCGGTAATGACAACTTGCCCAGATGCTCAGATTGTTGTCCAAGGAATGCAGCAGCAATATGGCTATGATTTATTGGTAACCAATTTAGGAAAACTAACTTTTGGTCAGCAATTTGGTGGGTTAAAAGTTAAAGAACTATATGCTCCTGCGGTAATGGCAGGTGTTGAAAATGAGCGTGTTGTTGGTGTTGCCACCCTTGGCGATCGCTTGTCTTTGACAGCTTGTTTCGATGGTGCAAATATCTCCGCAGCTATAGCCACAGATATTGTGGATCAAGCTCTATTTTTGTTGCATAGCATCTATCAACGCAATTTTTTGATTTCCCAAAACTTACAACCAGCGCTGGCAAAATAGCCATTTGCGCCGTGCAAAGCGCGGCGCAAATGGTGCAAAATGGTAAAAGTGTGCTGCCTTTATTGATTACTTTCTTCTAATTGTCTAGCAGCAGCTAGCTCCCGTTCTAAAAAATTTACTCTCTCTAACAATTGTTGATTGGATGCAAGCAATTCCTGTGTTCTCGAAGACAAATAAGGATCAGATTCCCACCAGTTAATCCCAATTTCCTTAGCTTTATCCACAGAGGCAACAAGCAGCCGAATCCTAATGCTCAACAACTCCACACTGCCCACAGATATGGTAATATCACCAGCAATGACAATTCCCTTGTCTAATACTCTTTCTAGAATATCTGCAAGGGAAGAGCCAGTTGTGCTGGTTTTGATTGCTTGAGGTTTCAGCGCTTGAGACATTAAGGTATTTGATCCAATAATTTAGCGAGTCCGAGTTCTGATTCAGGCTTACCATCACCATAACGAGAAATTAGGACATCAAAGCAAAGATCTCGAAAGTCCTCATCTTTGCCAGAGACAGGAATCTCATGCTCATGACATATTTTACCAATCAGAAGACAAGCTCGTAAGCTTGAAGCTTTACTACATTCCACCTGACGACGAAAGCCGCGAATTAAGTTGATTAATTTCAGAGCTTGAGTGCGATCTAGTCCAACCCGATTTACCAAAATTTGCTTTTCGGTTTCCACATCGGCTTCGCCAATGTTAATCGTGATCATCCGATCAAGTAACGCATCTTGAGTCGGGTGAACCCCCGCATATTCTTCAGGATTGGAGGTAAAAATAGCGCGAAACATTGGATGTACACGCACATATTCTGATTGAGAACTATCTGGTGGTAAGACAATCAGTTTTTCTTCAAGGGCGCTGAGCAGAACGTTATTTACTTCTGGGCGCGCTCGGTTGAACTCATCGTAAATTAACGTAAAGCCTTCTTTGGCAGCTAAAGTCAAGCGTGAGTCTGTCCAACTTTGGCGCAAATCATCTTCAACTTTTAAAACTGAGTGGATATAATTATCGACAACTTTTTTGCGGGTATAGCCTGAGTTAGATCCAATCAGTTGTGACGATCGCAGATCCTCATCACCATAGATCAACACCATCGGTCTACCAACTAAACCCGCAAGATGCATTGCCAATGTCGTTTTGCCAGTACCCGCAGGTCCACGCAAATGGATGGCAAAGCCAGACTGTAAATAGCGCAGCGCCCGACGAACTATTTGCTTAGTGAAGTCAGTGCTAACAAACTGACGGGCATTAGCATGGAGAACTGTGGTCATTTTGAGGAGCCTTCTGCCATTTGCAGCAGGGTATTAAGGATATCCGAAGGATCAACTTTCAAAGTGTTGGCTCCTTGAGCTAGTAGATCTCTAACCGTATCGCGATCATTGACGACTTCTAACAAACTAGAGTTTGTTGACAGTTGAGCAACGTAGTCAACCACAAATTGCTCGATTTTACTAGCAGGTTTGGGCGTTTCTTTGGCTTCGAGAGGCTTGGTGATCTTAGGTTCGGGTGCTGAAGTAACTACACTTTCAGATTTATTACTTTTCTTTTTGGATTTATAGCTAGAACTTTCTGAAGCTTCAGGAGACTTGGAGGTGTCTACCTGCTTTGGCTTGGCAACAGGCGGGTTCACCACAGCAGTGCGAGAGCCTGACCAAACTGAACTGGTGAGATTAGAACGAAAAGCTTTTAATTTTAGAGCTTGGGCTTCAGCTTCAGCAAGGCGGCTTGCCTCAATTTGCGCTAACGACTCTTTGACGTTAGCTACGCGATCACTAAATTCTTGTGCTCTTTGCTGTGCATCAATAGTTGCATTGGCAACGCGAGCTTTAGTTAGATCATCTAGTTGCATTTTTGTCAAAGCAGCACGATCTTGAACTAGTTGTTTCCGTTGCTCTAGACTCGCTTGACCAGCACGAATCCGCGCTTTGCTAACATGTTTTAGTTGCGATCGCGTTTTAAATGTACGAGTTCTGACCTCTTGGGCGCGTTGCTCACTATCTTCTAAGGCTTGCTCAGTACGAGTAGTATTAAGAGTCTCCAAGTATTCTGATACTTGAGCTGCCCGATCTTGAATCTCTTCTCTACGAGACTCTAAAGCATTTTCAGCGATCGCTTGTCTCCCTTGTTCCCACGCAAGGCGAGTTTGCTTAGAATGAGCTAAATACTTTGCAGTCTCTTCTGCTTGAGATTGCAAATCTCTTGCTCTCTGTTCCTTTGCTAGTTGCTGTTCAGCCAAAAAATCTGCTCTATCCTGTAACCGTCTCTGTCTTGCTTCTGCAAACTCTTGCATCAAAGAAGCCATAACATTAACCTCAAATTCATTCTTTAAAATCAAAATTTTGAACTAATTTTTTCAGCGTCGCAATTTTCAAATTTCATAAAATAGTCCCCCTTCCCACCGTATAACTACCCTGCCAAAAATCTATTGCTTTGTCAGCAAGAAACTGACAAAATAGTTCTTAGTGTGAAGGGGGTAGAAAAGAAATCGGTAGGCTAATAATCTATTGTTTAGCGACTTACTACTAGGGTGTGACCAGAATTTGATGTAAGGGAGAAAAGGTGATAAGGTTATAGGGTTTGGGAAACCTGTAAAGGAAAGATTAATGTATGGATACAACAATAATTGAGAGCAATGAGAAATTTGTAACCCTGCAAATTAAGATACC
>JBJTVM010000157.1:0-4022 GCA_046081205.1 Pseudanabaena sp.
TTGTTCTGTCCGCTACGCGGACAGAACAATCTTTTTGGTTTTAACTAACGCGAACGGGAAGTCCCGCACTCTATCCGTTTACAAGGATGAGTGACGGGATGAAAGTGAGCCAGAAAACAAATTGAGCGACAGCGAATCAATAGAAGATATCTATGCTACAATTAGCTTATCAGTATTCATTATTCTTGATAAATGTATAAAGCATACAAATACAGAATCTATCCCACAAGTGAGCAAGAAACCTTGCTTGCGAAGTCTTTCGGCTGTGCGCGATGGTTCTGGAACTATGCTCTAAACTTGTGTCAAGAAACTTATAAAGCTACTGGTAAAGGGTTGAATAGGGGATACATACAAGGCTTGCTCCCTGCACTCAAGAAAGAATATGAATGGCTAAAAGAGCCATACTCTCAATGCTTGCAAGTAGTCGCTTTGAACTTATCCACTGCCTATAAAAACTTCTTTGACAAGAGGGCAACGTTGCCTAAGTTCAAGTCAAAACATGGTAGGCAGTCAATTAGTTATCCCCAAAATGTCAAGTTTGACGGTGACAAAATTAATTTGCCTAAGATCGGGTTGGTTCACTGTCAGCGTCATCGTGATTTTGAAGGGGCTATTAAAACTGTCACTGTATCGCGCAATCCTGACGGCAAGCACTTTGTCTCTGTCTTGGTTGATGATGGCAAAGCTAATCCTGAATTAGTGCCAATGGACAAAGCTGTTGGTATTGATGTAGGACTAACCCACTTTGCGATTACCAGCGATGGCTCTAAGTTTGATAATCCTAAATTCTTTGTCAAACATCAGCGCAATTTGAAGCGCAAACAGCAAAAGCTATCCAAGAAAAAGAAAGGTAGTCGGAACCGTAACAAAGCAAGATTGAAAGTGGCAAAAGTTCACTCCAAGATTGCGAGATGTCGCGAAGATTTTCTGCACAAGCTATCCCGCAAGATAGTCAACGAAAACCAAGTGATTGCTGTAGAAAATCTTAACGTCAAGGGAATGGTCAGAAACCACAACTTAGCTAAGGCGATTAGCGATGTGGGTTGGGGTATGTTCTGCACAATGCTGAAGTACAAGGCTGAGGGTGATGGAAAACAATATATCGAAATTGATCGATGGTTTCCTAGCTCCAAGACTTGCCATGTTTGCTTAAGTCGAGTTGATAATCTCAGTCTTGATATCAGAGCATGGACTTGTAAGCATTGTGGTACAAACCATGACCGTGATGTGAATGCAGCGATAAATATTAGAAATGAAGCCTTGCGGATTATCTCGTTAGGAACTAGCGAGTCTGCCTGTGGAGGGGATGTAAGTCGATCTGGTAAAACTTCGGTTTTGTTGGACGCTATCCCCGTTGAATCAGGAAGCCAGCGCTGTACCGCCTAAGCGGTCAGCGTCTGGTAGTTCACTATGCTCATTGGTGCATTGCGCCGCTTTTTTTACAGAATAAATATTGCAAAAGGGACGGTGAAAAGACTGATATAAGAATAACCACAATTGCCAAGCGTGAGGCGAGCGATGTCTAAAAGCAAAGTTCATGAATGTCCCAAGTGCAGCAAAATATCCTTCACACAGATTAAACCTAACGTGTTTAAGTGCTTTGCCTGTGACCATCACAAAGACCTCAACGATCCAGACTTTAAATGGTTGCCGACCGCGATCGCCGTTGGCAGTTGTGCAGGCTTAATTGTTATCGCCATCGGACTATTCTTTTTTAACCAGATGCAACCCAGTCGCAACACCAACACCCCTAGCCCAAGTTCCAATCAATTAGCCGCCGCCAGTATAGGAGTAGAACCTGCACAGGCAGAACCGAAAAAGAATACCAAAGCGATCGCTAAGGCAATTTCGGGCAATCAAGTTGTCCTAGAGATTAGCGGCAAACCTCAAGAAGTTATTTTGTGTGGGCTGAATGCGCCAATGCCCAAAAGCTCACTTTTTAGCGCAGCAACTCAGAGCTTGCAGCAACTGCTAGATCGCACGGGTGCGGATAACCTCATGCTGACTGCGATCGCCCCTAGCAACGGTAAGCCCATCGTGGAGCTATACGATCGCCGCGAGCATATTTCCTTAAATGCCCAACAGGTTGCCAGTGGCTACACCACATCATCATCATTCTTAGCCAAAGACTGTCGTGATCGTGTGCAGATTTTGGCAAAAGTCCAAGAGGCGCAGACACAGAAAAAAGGTATGTGGCAGCCCTAAACAAACGTGAATTCGATATCACCATTTGCGATATTACAGCAAAGTCGATCCAGAAAGGTTGATCAAGTTAATGCTCAATTTGCAGAAATTGCCCTGCTATTCAGGGTTAACGCCTAGAGCTAATAACTGAGCTAGGAGCTTTTCGGCACGTTGGTATTCTTGCTCAGCACGCTGGCGCTCTTGCTCAAGCTTTTGGCTTAGCTCAAGGGTGGTGAGAAATTTCTGACCATCGGGGCGATAGATCTCAAAGGTTTCATCATTGAGGGCAAATCGAATTTGCAATCTCGGACTCACCCAGTTACCCACATCCTCGATGACATTTAGGCGCTGATTTTGGCGATATAGACCATGTAGGTCATTTCGCTCAGGATCATAGATGTAATATTCTTCTACGCCGTAGTTGTCATAAAATTGCAGCTTTTTGGTCATTTCTTTCATCCGATTGCCGGGGGAAAGAATCTCAAAAACTACTTGTGGGGCGATGTTGTTTTCTAGCCATTGCTGGTAAGAGCCGCGATCGCCTTTGGGTCGATCTAGTGCCACCATCACATCTGGGGCAACACAAATTTCGGGGCTACCTTGCACGGGATACCACAGCAGATCGCCTGCAACAAATACGTTAGCATCGTTGGCAAAGAGTAGTTCGAGGTTTTCCTTGATGAAGACGATCCAACGGAATTGTTGGGTGTTATCTGCCATAGGTTGACCGTCGCTGTCTGGATATTGGACTTTGCTATTGATTAATGGTGCATTGGTCATTGGGGTAACTCGCTCCCTTTGCCTTTTAATCTTTACTTTTAGTTTAACGTGAGTTCGATATAGCCATTTGCGCCGCGCTTCGCGCGGCGCAAATGGCAAAAACCAAAATTGTTTTCTGTAAGCCATATTAACCCGTTTCAACAGGTTTGAGCTTTGAGCATCGCACTTGAGTACAGGGCGGCTGCGTAATTTCTGAATTTATTTCAACCAGCCCATACCTAAGCCAAGCAGCAATAGCGCACCAAAGGCTAGTCGATAGCCTACAAACACCCAAGTCGTATGGGTTTGGAAAAACTTAAGCAACCATGCGATCGCTAAGTAGGAAAAAATTACCGACGAGAATAGTCCGATCGCCAGTTGTCCAGCCCCAATATCTCCTCCAAACCCTTTCCTGACAATACTAATAAATTCGACTACTCCGCCAATCGTAATTGCAGGAATACCTAGCAAAAACGAAAATCGCGTTGCCGCAACCCGATCTAACCCCAAAAACAAACCTGCGGTTAAGGTTGAACCAGATCGCGATACCCCAGGGATAATCGCCATAGCCTGAGCTAAACCCATTAAAATTCCATCAATTACCCGCACTCTTTGAAAATGACGCTTTTCTTTGGTTGCGCGTTGCCCCAAGATTTCCGCAAGGGCAAGTAAACTCGACATCACAATTGAGGCGATCGCGATCGCCGTCAAACTCCGCAAAGGAGATTTGTCATAATCTGGGACAAAAATTTTAATCAGCAATCCGACTAGCAATATTGGCAATGTCCCTAAGGCGATCGCTACGGCTAATTTAAAATCTTGGGACTTATAATTTTGCGATCGCACAGCCTTGATACTACCTAGCGTAATATTACTGAGATCTTTCCAGAAATAGCCAACAACTGCTGCGATACTACCAAGCTGAATCACTGCATCAAAGGAGATACCAGCATCTTTCCATCCAAAAATTGCAGGAACTACCTTCAAATGTGCCGTACTACTAATCGGTAGAAACTCAGTCAGTCCCTGCACAATCCCCAAAATAAAAGCTTGCCAGTATTCCATAAAAATTCAAATTG
>JBJTVM010000158.1:0-14608 GCA_046081205.1 Pseudanabaena sp.
CTCTATGTTTGTAAGGCGATCGAATACATGCACCGCCGCCTCTTGGGTCGTCCTACCTATGGTCGTCCTGAAATGAACGCTTACTTTGATCTTGCCTCAAAGAAAGGTTTCTACGCTGTCGTTGATGCGATCCTTGACACCAAGGAATACGAGCAAGCCTTTGGTGAAGACACCGTTCCTTACGAACGCTATCTGACCCCCGCAGGTGTATCACTACGTAGCAATCGCACTGGTACTTTGAGCGAAGATAAAGGCACTAAGGTTGTGGTTGAACCAACACCTAAGTTTGTCGAACTTGGTCAAGTTACCGAAGAGCGTTCTTCTGTATCGATCCGCGATCGCATTAACCAAGGTGTTGATAAGAAACGTGAGCAACGCAAGATCTTCAAGCTCACCACCACTGATCCAGTGGAAGCAGGCGCTTTGGTACGGGCTGCTTATCGTCAAGTGTTTGAGCGAGACATGGATGCCTACGTTGCTGATTCACAATTCAGCCAATTTACTTCTAAGTTGCTCAACAAAGAAACCACGGTCAAGGAATTCATCTTGGCGATCGGTACATCCGATCTTTACATCAAGGAATTCTACACACCATTCCCGAACACCAAGGTGATCGAATTGGGTACAAAGCATTTCTTAGGACGTGCGCCCCTCGACCAAGCTGAAATTCGCAAATACAACTTGATTTTGGCAACCAGTGGTATTAAAGCAATGGTTACGGAAATGGTTAACAGCCGTGAATTTCTTGATGCATTTGGTGAAGATGTAGTACCTTATAACCGCTTCGAGACATTCCCTGCGGCTAACTACCCCAACACCCAGCAGCTATACGATCGTCTCACCAAGCAGGACAAATCGATTGTTGTGCCTAGCTTTGCACCTGCGAAATCAAAAATCCCAACTACGGTGTAGCCAACAAACAAGTAGCTAACAAACAAGTAGCTAACAAATAAATACATGAAATACGCGTAGCCTATTTCATTTAAAAACCAAAAAGGTAGGAGCAACATGATTGCTCCTACCTTTTTGGTTTTTAGAAAGATTCAAAATTTTGATTGAACAGAGAATAAATTGGTGACGGTTTTTCGGTATCATAGGCATCAGATTAAAGTAAAAAATTAAATTTATATAAAGGGCGACAAGAAGTGACTATCAGGGTAGCGATTAATGGATTTGGACGCATCGGACGTAATTTTCTTAGATGCTGGGCTGGTCGCTCAGAAACAAACATAGAAGTAGTTGGACTTAACGATACATCCGATCCCAGAACTAACGCTCACTTGCTCAAATACGACTCCATGCTCGGCAAATTTGCGGGTGAAGTTAGTGCTGATGACACCACAATTACTGTCAATGGCAAAACCATCAAAACAGTCTCCGATCGCAATCCTGACAACCTACCTTGGAAAGATTGGGGTATTGATCTAGTTATTGAATCTACAGGCGTATTCATTGACAAGGTTGGTGCTGGTAGACATATTGGCGCAGGCGCTAAGAAAGTTTTGATTACAGCACCTGGCAAAAACGAAGATGGTACGTTTGTAGTTGGTGTAAACGAAGATAAGTACAATCACGATATTCATCACATCATCAGTAACGCTAGCTGCACAACCAACTGTCTAGCCCCGGTTGCCAAAATTATTCAAGAAAATTTTGGCATCATTAAAGGTGTCATGACCACCACACACAGCTACACTGGTGACCAAAGATTGCTCGATGCAAGCCACCGTGATTTGCGCCGTGCTAGAGCCGCCGCTTTGAGCATTGTGCCAACATCCACTGGTGCCGCTAAGGCAGTTGCGCTTGTTTTGCCTGAGCTTGCTGGCAAATTGAATGGGATTGCTTTGCGTGTACCAACTCCAAACGTTTCAGTTGTAGACTTTGTGGTTGAAGTTGAAAAACACACGATCGCTCAAGAAGTTAACGAAGCATTCCGTGTTGCCGCTGAAGGTCCACTGAAGGGCATTTTAGAATATAACGAATTACCTTTGGTATCGATTGATTATCGTGGTACTGACGTGTCTTCAATCGTTGACTCCTCTCTAACTATGGTTATGGGTGGCAACATGGTAAAAGTTGTAGCTTGGTATGACAACGAGTGGGGCTATAGCCAACGTGTTGTTGATTTAGCCGAAGTTGTTGCTAAGAACTGGAAATAATTAATTTCTCAAAAAAAGAGGCGGTGCTTTGCACCGCCTCTTTTTTTTGAGTTCACGCAATTTCGCCGATGTATAGACATAGAGCGATGCAGTTAGATTGAGTAAAAGTTATACCAATTCACAGAAGTGTGGCTACACTTCTGTGAATTAAAACCCAAACCCTGTAAGGGTTTTGAAAGCACAAAATGGCTACGCCATTTTGTGCTTCGGTATTACATTAGTAGCCCACAGTAAGATTGAAAATTATTTTTTAGTGTCGCGATACCAAAAGAATTGATTCTTCATTAGATTGCAGGGGCTAATTTGTGAGGTAAAGTGAACTATTTCAACAATGAGATTCAATTGCTATTGTTGTAATACCAATTTACAAAAGTGTGGCAACAATTCTGTGAATTAAAACCCAAACCCTGTAAGGGTTTTGAAAGCACAAAATGGCGTAGCCATTTTGTGCTTTGGTATCAAAAACTCGATTCTTGACAAAAAGTAACGACTCACTCTTTTCTCTTTGGCAACCGCAATGAAACTACCTCTAGCTTTGGTTAATTTCGGAGCGTTCTGTAAGCGTAATCACCAGCAATTAGTAGCTGGGTTGATTACTTTTTCGTTTTCTCTAGGAGTCTTAGTATTAAGAGAAAATGGATCATTTAAAGAAATTGAGCTTTGGGTCTATGACAGCTTGATGCGATCGCAACTCCATGAGCCACAAGATCGTCGTGTGGTCATTGTCGAAATTTCAGAAGCTGACATTCAAGACTTTTCTAAGCTATATTCTGAGCGATGGCCGATTTCAGATCGCTTATTTGCCAAACTAATTAATCAAATTGCCGTAGCCAAACCGACAGTAATCGGCATTGATAAATATCTAGATTTACCTGTATTAGAAGGTCGGAGTGATTTAGTAACTGCAATTAAGAATGCAGGAAATGTGGTCAACGCTAAGTTTATTGCCACGGTAGCAGGTAGAAGTGGTGTTGATCCTGCAAAAGATCTAGAACCAATTAGCACCTATGGATATGTCAACTTACCTACTGACAAAGGGGCAATTGTACGGCGGGCTTCAATCGTTGGGGATTCAGGGTCTTTTGCCTTTGAGATCGCCAATTTATATTTACAAAAATTGCACAAAAAAAGCTTTGAATTTAACCCCGATGCAATTCAGTTTAAGGCAGGCAACCAAATAATTCCCAGATTAACTGCGAATTATGGGGCATATCGTAAGGAGGATGATAGCGGGTATCAAATGATGCTTCGCTATCGGGGCAAGGTGCGAGCTTTCGAGCATATTCGAGCTACTGATGTGCTTGAGGGGCGCGTTGCTCCTGAGAAACTACGCGATCGCGTCGTCCTAATAGGTGTAACTGCCGAAAGTACTAAAGATAGCTTTGCTACACCTGTCAATGTTGAGGGTGAGGTGATGTATGGGGTTGAAGTCCATGCAAATATTGTCAGTCAGTTGATTAGTAGTACTTTAGACGGTCGCCGATTCATTCAGGTATGGTCAAATGAAGTCGAAAACATCTGGATTTTATGTTGGGTGATCGCTGGTGGTGCGATGGCAGCATTTACTTGCCATGCTGGCGAAAATATTGGACTTTTAAGTATTTTCACTGGGGGCTTAGTTTGGGTTAGTTATTTTGCTTTTGGTCAGGCTTTGTGGATACCCTTATTCCCTGCTCTATTTGGTCTGATTTCGGCGAATGTGTTGGTTATGGCTTATCAGCTTGCAGTTCAGCAATCAGAACGCAAAGTGCTGATGGGATTGTTTTCACAACATGTCTCTAAGGAGTTAGCCGATATCATTTGGTCAAACCGTGAAAAGTTTCTGCAAGAGGGGCGAATTAATGGACAAGAGGTATACGTGACTGTCTTGTTTACGGATATGCGAAACTTTAGTACCGCGGCGGAGGCGCAGGCTCCAGGGGAGACGCTAAATTGGCTCAATAATTATTTGGGAACGATCGCTAATGAAGTTTTAGCCCATGGCGGCATGGTCGACAAGTATATTGGTGATGCAGTCATGGCAGTATTTGGCGTACCAATTCCCCATACCAATGAAGTGGAGCGTACCCGTGATGCTCAATGTGCTGTTGCTGCATCTTTGGCGATCGCCCGTAAGTTAGCAGAAATGAATGAGGTGTGGGTAGCCCAAGGATTACCTCCTGTCTCGACAGGAATTGGGATTAACTCTGGTACTGTGATTGCTGGTAGTTTGGGTAGTGATGAACGTTTAGAGTATTCAGTTTTAGGAGATGCAGTGAATATCGCTGCCCGTCTAGAAAGTTTTAATAAAGAAGTGGACGGTGGTCCCCACCATATTTTGATTAGTGAAGAGACTCAACAGCGGCTAAATAACAATTTCAAAACTGAGTTTGTGGGCAAATATGCTCTCAAAGGGAAAAAACAAGAAACAGGCATTTATCGAGTATTGGATACTCAGAAAAAAGTTAATCCCGTCGTTTCATCGACTCCCTCAGAAATTGCATAATCCTTTGCCAGTAATACCAAAGTACAAAATTGCTACGCCATTTTGTACTTTCAAAACCCTTACAGGGTTTGGGTTTTAATTCACAGAAGTGTGGCGACACTTCTGTGAATTGGTATAAAGGTTTATTTGGCCTGCCTTTGGCACTTACTAAAAAAGCGACGCATTGCGTCGCTTTTTTAACGTCAGTTATACAAAAGCGCAAAATGACTGAGCCATTTTGCGCTTTTGTATAACTTATTTGCCAGACTTTGTTAATACCTTAATTGGAATTGTCGAGCTAGTCGAAAGATCTGTTACAGCGGGAGCATTATCAGTGGGCTTGGCTTCAGGCTTAGCATCTGTACTTGCTTTCACAGGTTCAGCAGACTTATCCTCTGGTTTTGTCTCAGTTTTATCTGGGGTATTAGTTCGTCTCAAGTTGAGATTTTTGAGGTAACTCTTCAATTTATTCGAGGCACTTTCTGGAACATCCTTGGAGGCTGCATCAGCAGCTTGGGAATCTGGTTTAGATTTGGTTTCTGTAGAAGTTAGATCCTTAGCTACTGGCTGAATAATTGGTTCCTTCGTTGGTGCAACAACAGGAGGGGTAGTGACATTAACGCTGGGCTTAGCCTTGACAGGTTCTACAACAGGCGTAGTCTTAACCAAGGGCACAGTCTTAAACTTCACAGGTTCTATAGATGTAGGCTTAACTACAGGCGCAGTTTTGACAGGTTCAGGATTGGATCTAGGAGCATACTTAGAACTTACAGGCTCTGCTGTTGGCTTCACCGCAGGTGTTGTCTTGATTGGCGGAACAACTACAGGTACTGTCTTGACTGGAATTGGAGCTAATTTAACAGGTGTAGTCACAGGTGCAGCCTTAACAGACTCTGGTGCAGCTTTCACTGGAGTAACCACGGGTTCAGATTTGACCTTCACTGGAGCGATCGGCGCTGCTTTGACAGGAGCGGGGATAACAGGGGCAACTGGAGCAGGAGCTACAGGCACGACTACAGGAACCACAGGCACAACTGAAGCTGGCGCAGTTTTATCCGCAGGTTTTACTTCTTCTGTCTTAACTGCGGCTTGAGGTGTCGCTGTCGGAGCATCTGATGCAGACTGAGAGGTTTCTTCCACCTTAGCAGGAGTTACGACAGGGGCAGGAGTTACGACAACAGGTGGAGGAGTTGGCTCAGGGGTGGGTGGAACGTAATTAGGATCAACGATCGCATCAATATTGGCAATCTTTTCACCACTGACTAATCTGGATAAAGTATCAGAGCCATTAGGTTGATAATTAATCAAATGAGCAGTGCTATTAAACACATTGGCGATCGCATCGCCATCTGGCTCTAGCAATTCCAGTTTTACCCAGTTCTGTCCAGTTTTAAAGCCTTTGAGATAGATTGGCTCCCAGCGATCAAAGGTAAAACTTTTTCCGTCAATGGTGGCGCGAACTTGCCAATCATCAAGCATCTCTTCATCTTTGCCCAGCAAATGCAATGGTGCATTTTGTAGATAAAAATCAAGCATGATTGGCTCAGCCCCATAGGTTCCTACAGGACGACTGTAGGTAAGTAAAGGGATCTTGGATTCTGGTGTATTTTCACCTGTCTTAGTCAAAACATGGAAAGTAGTCTGTGCATATGCGCCTTGATTTTTGAAGCTCTCATGCCAAGGACGGGAAGCAAAGGCGCGAATAGTATGAGTTCCTGCGCTGAGATGATCAAATGTTGCGGTTTGATTGAGATCATAAACAGCTTTGTATTCTTGGTTATCCAAAGTCACATGGATATGTGGACCTAGACCAAAATCAGCATTTTTGAAAATTGGCAAATTTTTGACATCAAATTTCACAGATACTTGCGTATCGTTTAAAACTTCATCAGGTTTCGGACTGATGATACTTACCTGAGGTGTGTAGCGCTCAAGTAAGCGACTGAGACGTTGAATTTCCGTGGGCGGTGAAACTTCGGTGATATTGACTATAGGGGAAGCTACTGCTTTAGTTGGAGATTTTTTACTAACTGGTTTACTATCACCACCGCAAGCCGTGAGGTAAAAGCACAGGGCGATCGCCATTATCAAACTAGTTAACTTTTTCCAAGGGATATTTCGCCAATAAGCTTGAACTCGCGAAGTCTTTGGCTTGTCTTCAGGTTGGTTAGAGTTTGCGATCGCGCTCATAAAAACTATGCTCGACTCAGATTACACAGGCAAATATACCGAAAAATGACCGCTTTGCTTATAAAGAAACTTCACTATTTATGAAGCTAGTTACAAAAGCGCTGTCTAGATAGGTTTTCCATAAATTGATTTATGCTAAAAATTGTTTCCTTTCACCCTAAGAGTTGTTTTGTCAATGCAAGTACGCCGCCAGTCTGAATTTGCCCAACACAAAGGCTATGCGATCGCTGCCCTCACTGATGCGCCCCAAAATATCTTAGAAAAAATTGTCTGGCATAAAGAACGTGAGGTAGCTCAAATGTATGCCAACGAGGCGCTAGATGCAGTGAAGTTTCGAGTTGCAAATGTCCAGCCCCCGCGAGACTTTTATGGCAGTTTGCAAAATTCTCGAACCAAACCCGCATTGATCGCTGAAGTTAAAAAAGCCTCACCTAGCAAAGGTGTCTTTCGTGAAGATTTTGATCCTCAAGCGATCGCCTTAGCCTATGAAATTGGTGGCGCAAGTTGTCTCTCAATATTAACGGACTCAGAATTTTTTCAAGGCGGCTTTCAGAATCTGCAACTAGTGCGTCAAGTCGTGGATTTACCTTTACTGTGCAAAGAATTTATTATTGACCCCTATCAAATCTATTGGGGGCGATCTCATGGTGCGGATGCTGTTTTATTAATTGCCGCGATCCTTACGGATGCTGATTTGACTGAGTTACAAGCATTAATTCATCAGTTGGGGATGACGGCTCTAGTTGAAGTGCATACGCAAGAGGAATTAGATCGGGTTTTGCAAATTCCTGATGTACGCTTAATCGGGATTAACAATCGCAATTTAGAAAATTTTGTCGTCGAGCTTGAGCAGACTAAAGTCTTAATGGATAGACTAGATCCAGCCACTAGAAATAAATATCTCTGGGTAAGCGAGTCTGGTATTTATACCCGTCAAGATTTAGATTTTGTGCAAAATTGTGGTGCAAGTGCAGTACTAGTTGGTGAGTCTTTAATTAAACAAAAAAATATTGAAGAAGCTGTTAATAATCTAATAAAAATTTAGAAAATTAAAAATTGAAAATTAGATGCCAAAAACAAGGGATAGAAGCGATGGTAACGACATTAGCAATTTCTAAATATGTGAATAGCTTGCAAGAAGTAGAAGCCAAGTTTTCTGTGCAGCAATCTCTTAGAGATCGCTTCTTCAGTGAATGGTATGAAGACTTACCAGAGTTGACCGAAGCGGAGAAAGCACGTTGTGATTTATTGAAAGAACGCTATCTTTACCATCGCCATCATGGACATATTAGTGAAGGTCTGGTTAACCAAATAGCGATCGCCCCTTTACTGGAAATGGCAAGTTTTTTCGATCCGCCTACAGTGCTTGGCTTCGTTTGCTAATACTAGAGGAAATATGAGTCAAAATTTACAACCATTACTCCAAATATTTCAGAAGTTTTTACTACCTGTTATTCGCATTCTTGCCTTTGCATATATTGGCTTAGCGATTGTCTTATACATTGGTCAGTCAAGCTTAGTTTTTATGCCAAGTAAAGATGTCATAGAAACACCTGCAATTCTTGGGATAAAGTTTGAAAATATTCAAATTACCACTAAAGATAACGTCAATTTAGATACTTGGTTAGTACCAGCTAAAGATAATGACTTAGTTGGCAAAGGCGTGATTTTATTTTGTCATGGTAATGGTGGCAATATTAGCCACCGCATTAGTTATTTACCCATCTTTAGAGATTTAGGTCTGGGGACTTTCCTATTTGACTACCGTGGCTATGGCAAAAGTGGCGGGACTCCTAGCGAAGAAGGAACTTATGCGGATGTTGAAGCGGCATGGCAATATCTGACGCAAGAAAGACAAATTCCTCCACAAAAAATTATTATTTATGGTGAATCTCTGGGGGGGGCGATCGCCTCTTATTTAGCTCAGAAAATCTCACAACAAAATGGCAACAATAATGCAGGTGGTTTGGTTCTTGCCTCGACATTTACCTCAATTAGCGATCGCGCGGCTGAGCTTTATCCATTTATGCCAATTCGATTGCTGTCGCGATTTTCCTACAACTCTATTGAGCGCTTGCCCAGCATTAAAATCCCTGTTTTAGTGATTCATAGCATTGATGATGAGATCATCCCCTTTCATCATGGCGATCGCAACTTTCAAGTAGCCAATCCGACAAAAAAATTAGTCAAACTGCGCGGCGATCACAATGGTGGCTTTCTGGATTCCCTTGAAACCTATCGTAATGGGCTTAACGAATTTATGCAAAGGATATAATCATGAAAAGCGAAACAAAAATTACGAATTACGAATTATCAACTTAGGAATATCTATCTGTGCTGCTAGGTTTCGATCCAGGAAAACAAAAATGTGGAGTCGCTGTTATGGGCTTAGATCGTAAGCTGCATTTTCAGGCAGTCATCCCCAGCTTAGACGCGATCGCTAAAGTCGGTAACTTGTTAGATAGCTATCCCATTTCCCTGATGATCATGGGTGATCAAACTGCCTCTAAGCAATGGAAAACTGAACTACAATCCACATTCCCAGATTTACGCATTATTACCGTAGATGAACGATTTAGCAGCGAAGAAGCGCGTCAAAGATTTTGGCAAATTAATCCAGCCAAAGGCTTAATGAAGTTAATCCCCCTCGGAATGCGATCGCCTGATCGTCCCATTGATGACATTGTTGCTGCCATCCTGATTGAGCGGTATCTTAGCCGTCTAATTAGCTCATGACTTGAACTTAAATAATTTTTAATACAGTCTATTTAGGCTTTAATGTCTCTTCTGGGTTTGAAATTAGCGCAAAGCGCTGAAAGACTGGCTTTGCCAGTCTTATTAAAAATTATTTGGGTTTTCTTTAAAAGTTTTGTCAAGCTTCGTAAAGTAACGTTAAGTAAGCTTGAATCAGGGGTATGTAGAAATGATATCTTTGCTCTTGATATCAAAAGCGTATACGCAATTTGGGAGAACATCTCAATGTCAGAAGAAACAATAGCAAAGCCTTCAGGCAAAACTCCAATTTGGGGCGGTAGCACTGGTGGCCTACTCAACGCAGCCTTTACTGAGGAAAAGTACCTGATCTGTTGGAATAGCCCCAAAGAACAAGTATTTGAAATGCCTACAGGCGGCGCTGCAACTATGGTCAGTGGCGACAACTTGCTTTACTTAGCCAAGAAAGAGCAAGCTCTTGCTTTGGGTACACAGTTGCGTAAATTTAAGATCACTAATTACAAAATCTGGCGCGAATTTCCTAATGGCGACCAAGTTTATCTACATCCTAGTGATGGTGTATTCCCTGAGAAGGTGAATGCTGGTCGTGTTGCCGCTAATAGCGTCAGCCGCAAGATTGGTGATAACCCTAACCCTATAAGCGTCAAGTTTACAGGTAAGGCAACTTACGATGTCTAATTAATAGCTTTGGCTATTATTATCGCTCTCATTTATTTTTATTTTTTACAAGAGCTGCCGTGATCGCATGATTTCGGCAGCTTTTGTTTATCGAATCTACCTTTGGTGGTATAGCTTGTTAAGAAATATAAAGTAATATTAATTCAAGCAAAGATTTTTAAAGTCTAGAAATCAAAAACACACAGGAGATAATTGCAATGTCTGACACAACACCTACAGATCCCAAATTTGGTTTTAATAACTTCGCTGAAACTTGGAACGGTCGTCTTGCAATGCTTGGCTTCGTTATCGGTTTGGCGACAGAGTTGCTCACTGGTCAAGGTATTCTTTCTCAAATTGGCTTGCTATAGTTTTAATCCAAAAATGGGGCAGCGCCTACCGCTGCCCCATTTTTTTATGTTTTTATACCAATCGACAGAAGTGTGGCTACACTTTTGTCGATTAAGAAACAAAACCTGTAAGGGTTTTGAAAGAACAAAATAGCTACGCCATTTTGTTCTTTGATGTTAAATATTCGAGGACTTTTTGAAAAAGCTGCACGATCGCTTCTTCCCCATTGTCCCGAATGAAAATATCAAAATTTGGGTGTGAGTTTGCTTCGATTAACCAGTAACTCCCCTGATCATCCAAAGCAACATCTAGACCCACATAAGCGATCGCCATTTTTTGAAAGATTGGTTTAATAAATTTGGCGATCGCCTGAGTCACTTGAGAATCACTTACTTGTTTAGCGATCGCCCCTTCCCAATGTAAAGGGCTCAGATTGCCAGTAAATTTTGCTTGCGAAAAGTCTTTATCGTACAAAATCACTTGTTCGCCATTGAGACATACGCAACGATATTCTTTGACGATATTGATAGATTCTTGTGCAAGAGCAATATAGTCGTAGTTTTTAGAATTTATATTGAAGATATACTCTAGAGCCTTTCGCATTTTCTGCAAATCATGACATCTGAAGACATTGCTTCCTCCCGATCCTCGATTTCTTTTGAGAATGATTGGGAATTCAAATTTTTTCTCGATTTCAGCAACAATTTCATCTATGGAAGAGAACTGTAAGTACTCTTTATATTTCTCATCACAATAAGGAGAAATGAAGGATAAAGTGCGTGGCATCTTCACTACATCTTGGAAGACTTGATAAAAGTACTGCTTATCTTTAAAAATTTCAGCAACTGATTGAGGTGTTAAAGGTGTTGAATAGTTAGTGAAATAATATTCGCGATCGCTAATTATGACTTTGACTAAGTTTTGATTAGGATGCAAAATCTCATAGGTAATTGATGAGTCTTGACAAGCCTGTATTAACATTCTGATGTTAGTCAGCATGATCTTAACTCCATTATTGTCTCTAACACTAATTCAACGTCAATTCGACGAACGCGCAAAATGGCTACGTCACTTTGTGCTTTGGAATAATAATAGAAGAGATGAATTGCACCCCTTCTACTATCTTTATGAAAGCGCAGTTTTTAACTGAGATTCCGCAGCCTCTAGGGCTTCGGGTAACTTGCTTGCATCCTTACCACCTGCCTGAGCAAGGTTTGGACGACCGCCGCCGCCGCCGCCGCAAATTTTGGCGATCGCGCCGATAAATTTGCCAGCTTGTAAGCCTTTAGCATTGACCTCTTTACTGAAGGCAGCAACCAAAGTTACTTTGCCATCTTCAGTAAAGGAGCCGAGAACTACGGCACTGTTACCGAGTTTCGCTGAGAGTTTTTCGGCAGCAGATTTCAAAGCTTCGGCTTCAATATTAGGGAGTTGAGCTACCAAGACATTGAAATCGCCAACGAGTTTAGCTTCTGTCAGGAGGCTATCAGCTTTGACTAGAGCAAGTTGTTGCTTGAGAGTTTCCACTTCTTTTTGGGAATTTTTCAACTCGTTCTGTAAGCCTGTAATCCGATCGCTAATTTCTTCGGGCTTAATCTTAAAGCGATCGCTTAAGTCCTTAGTAATATTGTCACGCACCGTTAAATATTCCAGAACCGCTTGACCTGCGATCGCTTCGATGCGGCGCACACCAGAAGCAACACCAGCCTCAGCAATGATTTTGAATACGCCGATTTCACTAGTATTTTTCACATGTGTACCGCCGCATAGTTCCATTGATACGTTAGGAATATCCATAACGCGAACTTCAGCACCATATTTTTCACCAAACATGGCGATCGCACCTTTAGCTTTAGCTTGAGCGATGGGTAATACTTCAATTACAGACTCAAGAGCTTCGGCGATCCAGTTATTGATTTGGAGTTCGATTTGCTGGATTTCTTCTGTCGTGACAGCCCGATTGAGGTTAAAGTCAAAACGAAGGCGATCGCTATCAACTAAAGAACCTGCTTGAGAGACATTAGGATCGACGATTTTCTTGAGTGCTGCTTGCAAAAGGTGAGTGGCGGTGTGGTGTGATTGAATGCGACGACGCTCAGATACGGCAATTTGGGCATTAACATTATCACCAACAGCAATTTCACCACGCTCGATCTGCCCAATGTGAATAAACAAATCTGCTTGTTTTTGAACATCACCGATTTTGGTGATCGCTTCACCGATCGCGAGATAACCTGTATCGCCCACCTGTCCACCTGATTCAGCATAGAAAGGAGTCCGATCTAATACGATTTGGACTTTATTGCCAGCGATCGCGGTTTTGACGAGTTCACCATTAACGAGAATTGCTTTGACCGTTGCTGTACTACTAAGTTCTGAGTAGCCTAGAAATTCAGTCTTACCGATCTCTTTAGCAATATTTGCCCAGTTGTCCTTTGCCATTAGGTCAATATCTTCGTGAGCCGCTTGCGATCGCTCTTGTTGCTTCTTCATTTCAGATTCAAAACCATCAGCGTCAACAGCAAATTCTTCTTCTTCAGCAATCTCTTGAGTTAGTTCAAATGGGAAGCCGTAGGTATCATAGAGGGTGAAAGCATCAACGCCCGAAATAGTTTTGCTGGCTTTTACTTCAGGTTTGGCAAGAATCTCTTCAAGTAATTTCTCGCCGCGCTCTAGGGTTTGTAAAAAGCGAACTTCCTCAATTTTGATTTCATCTTTGATCACTTGTTCTCTTTCGCGAGTGTTGGTATAGACCGATTCCGAAAGAGCGATCGCTACTTCAGCAACTTCAGAAGCAAATGTACCAGAGATGCCAATCAATCGCCCATGACGCACTACTCGACGCAGAAGCCGACGCATAACATAGCCACGCCCAACGTTCGAGGCATTGATACCATCAGCAATCATATGCACAACCGATCGCACATGATCGCCAATCACCTTGAGCGAAGTCTTTACTTTCTCATCGCTCTTGTGATAGTCAACTCCTGCAATATCCGCAGCTTTTTTAATGATTGGGAAGATTAAATCTGTTTCGTAATTATTAGGAACACCTTGCAAAACTTGCGCCATCCTTTCTAAACCCAAGCCTGTGTCAATGTTCTGTTTTTTTAATGGAGTCAGATTACCGTCGGCATCGCGATTTAATTCCATGAACACAAGGTTGTAAACCTCTAAGAACCTTGAGTCATCTTCTAAATCAATCGCATCATCACCCAATTCAGGATGAAAGTCATAATAGATTTCTGAGCAAGGTCCACAAGGTCCCGTCGCTCCTGAAGCCCAAAAATTGTCATCCCCCATGCGCTGAATCCGATGGGCGGGAATGCCGATCGCATCACGCCAAATCACAAAAGCATCTTCATCCGTGTGATAGACACTAACCACTAGGCGATCAGGCGGTAGCTGAAATACTTTAGTTACTAATTCCCATCCCCAAGCGATCGCTTCTTTTTTAAAATAATCACCAAAGCTGAAATTTCCTAGCATTTCAAAAAAGGTATGGTGACGCGCTGTTCTGCCCACATTCTCTATATCATTGGTGCGGATACATTTTTGGGATGTGGTGGCACGAGGAACTTCAGGCTCTTGCTGTCCTAAAAAAATTGGTTTAAATGGTAGCATTCCCGCGATCGTTAATAGTACTGTCGGATCAGCAGGTACAAGTGAGGCGCTAGGCAATACCTTGTGACCACGTTCCTCAAAAAAATTGAGAAATTTTGCACGAATTTCAGCACCAGTAAGAGAGGGAAGGCTAGCCATAAAAGTTTAGATTAATGCAGACAGCAGATAAATGTTCAGGGAAACTTAGCAGGTTGACAACATGATAAGTACCCTAAGGACTATGACTTACACGCAGCGTACGTCACAGTTCTTAGCTATGGATTTATTCATGCCAAGGTACTTATATGTTGGGCAAACCTATATAAATTCTTACAAATTTTAATAATTTCCCAATTGTATTATAACGATTAGGACAGCTTTGCCCAAAACTTTGGTGATTATTGCTATAGCCATACAAGAAAAATCAAAAGTGATATTGATATTGATATAA
>JBJTVM010000159.1:0-10162 GCA_046081205.1 Pseudanabaena sp.
GGAAACTCTAAGATTTTTTGGTTAAAGGTTTTATCTTAGGGTCCTAGAGCAACAACAGAGTTAGCTAGTACACACTAAAACCCAATAATTTATTGGCGGCACGAAGCGCCGCCAATCAATTCTTGGGTTTTAGTTTGTACTAGCTAACTCTTTTTTTGCTATAGGACCCTAAGATAAAACTTTTAACCAAAAAATCTTAGAGTTTACTTCTGAAATCAGTCAATTTATGATTGGATCTGCTACATTAGTCAGCGTCCAAACTGTGAGGATTCATACTTATATGAGTACTAAGTTCTCGTTGCTAGCTTCATCCCTAGTTGCAGCATCAACCCTGCTAGCTAGTGGTGCAGCTTTCGCCGATCCCCTACTTACGGATCAAGATCAATATCCCCGAAACTTTCCTGCTACTTACAATCAGTCGCATAATAAAGTTTTAGATATGACGGCCGATCCTAACTTACCTAATGCCTATATTCAAACAACATTTAGAGATCAATGGATCGAGCGTCAATCTAACGCTTTTAGGGCAATGACTAGAGAAATGATAGACTTGCAAACTCTCAGTGACGCGACTATTCGCACCCGTGATTTGCCCAGTCCTTACTGCTCATCGCTGCTAAACGAAGGATTTAATGCTTGTGCTGTCCCTGAAGAACCTGCTGCGGTTCCTCTGCCTCCTGAAACTCCTGTCGTCCCTTCTCGTCCTGTTCCTGCCTTGTGGTAATCATGGGAATTACCCTAAATAAGTTTTTTGTGTTGAGTCTCAAGTAAAACCAAAATAATAAAGGCGGCGCTAAGCGCCGCCTTTATTATTAAATAGTGTGAGGCAGTGCGAAGTGCTGCCTCACACTATTGGGGTTTTGAAATCACAGAAGTGTTGCCATGATTTTGTGACTTGGTATTATGCCCTAACAAGCAATGGCTACAAAGCTATAGCGACAGTGATATTAATCACTTTCAGGCAAATTTTCATTGAGAGGGCGAATATTGACAATTGTGCCACCCATCCGAGTGATACTCCGCATTTTTTCATTCATGCGATTGTATGGAACTTGAATAAAGACATTATCCATAGGGCGCAGAGAATAGTTAAAGTTTGTAGGCTGTTTGTACTGATTGAGCCCAGATACTTCATAGACAAAAAAGCGAGTATCTGTAGTAGAAGTAGAAGGTGTCATAAAAGTAAATTTTGAGTCGTTAGTTTATTTAAGATAGGTTTACGGTTTTCAAGTTGTCTATGACAACTTGAAAACCATGATATTACTGAGCGATCGTCACACTGGCAACTTTGCCACCCATCTTGTTGATGCGTTGCAAGGTGCTATTCAACTGCTCGTAGGAAACAATGTACTCTCTATTGACGCGACGCACTTTGGGATATCTTTGTAAAGCGGCGGCGGCAACTTCGATGCGATAGAGCCGATCGCTTGATCCTGTAGAAGAACGACCAAAAGCGCGAGTAGGCATAGAACCTTTGGCTGAACGATAAGCCCATCCGTCGTTGCTGCCAGAAGCGCCAACGATCGCAGAAGCACTATTTTGAGCAAGCTCAGCCGCCAATCTTGAATTATTGCCTTCAAGTTGAGCGCGATCGCTGTTAGCGTATCCACGGTAGAGACGGAACATTCTGGTAAAGCCAACGGTTCTATCACCAACTTTATTGTCAAAACCGCGATAGTAAGGCACTGTCGCATCACCAAAATTGGCTTCGTACTCATCTGAATCAATATAAGAATCAATATCGGCATCAAAACCTTCGTTTTGATAGCGATCAAGATGCTCCACTACTTCAGCTTCGCTATAGGGGGCGCGTCCCAAAAGATGCTTGAAGTTTAATTCAATGACGCGGGTGTGAAAATTAGGATAGAGAAACTTAGTTTTGTATAGCTCTGACTTAGCTAAAGCTCGAACAAATTCACGGACAGTGATTTGACCATTGCACAGCAAAGACTCTAATGCTGTGAGGCGCTCTGATGCCATAATGTAGTCATTACCCAACACATGACGATAAACAGCCTTGATCACTGCTTGGGCATTCTCTGGAGTCCAGTTAGGACGGAGTTCGGTGGGGCTGGTCTCACTATAAGCAGAAGTTCCCAAACGGGAAGCAGCATTTGTAATCACTATATTTCATTCTCCTTTAATGTTTGAGCAAGTTAGGTTTCTAGCCTTTTTAGTTCGGGCAAAGCCCGAGCTAAAAAGGCTAGAAACCCTTAGAGCGCTTGGCGCTGAATTAAAAATCAAATAAAATTTAAATTATGTTAAAGGTATTAAATTAATACCTTTAACATAATTTAGGAGATCGCTTTAAGCAAGGGAAATTTGCGTAATGCGGCTACCGCGTTGATTGAGTCTTTGCAATGTTGCCGAGAGTTGATCGTAGGAGACCAAGTACTCACTAACACTACGACGAATTTGGGTAGTGCGTCCACGATCAGCTTGAATTGCTCTGACGCGATAGACTTGTCCGCGATCGTCACTAGTCGTGCCAGATAGAGCTTGACCAAAGTGAGGAGTGCGGATTGGATTTGCAGAATTTTGAGCAAGATCCGCAGTCAGCCATGTGGATTTGTTTTTGCCTTGAGCGCGATCGCTGTTAGCATAGCCACGATAAAGCTGGAACATGCGATTAAAATCTACATTTCTACTGCCACGTTGAGTTTCAAAGGCTCTGTAATAAGGAACAATCGCTTCGCCAAAATTCTCTTGATATTCGTCTGAATCAATGTAGGAATTGATTTCTGCTTCATATCCATGTTCAATATAGCGATTGACATGTTCGGTAATTTCCGCCTCATCATGGGGAGCACGTCCCAAAAGATGCTTAAAGTTCAATTCGATAAAACGAACTTGTGGTGTGGAGGAGAAAAACTTTGTCCGATACAATTCAGACTGAGCTAAAGCTCTCACGAATTCACGAACGGAAATATTGCCGCTAGCAAGTAGAGACTCGGCACTAGTTAAGCGTTCTGACTTCATCAGATGCTCATTGCCAAATACCTGTCTATAGGCTGCCCAAATAACTGATTGAACGTCAGAATCACTCCAATTTGTCCGTAATTCCACAGGAGATGAATTAAAGAATGGCTCAAATCCTAAACGGATTGCTGCCGCAGAACTTGTCATATCGAAGCTCCTTAATAAGTTTTTTAATGATTTTTTAAAATTTTCTTAGCTAAACCAGACGGCGGAAATCTAGACAGTTTTTAAATAGCTTCTTAGACTGCCAACTAGTCTAACCAATATAGATAGATCAATAACAGCCCCAATACAGAAAACGGTAAGCACTTCCCCTCAGGGTGTACTTACCGTCTTCGGGTTTTTCTTTATTGGGATGATTTGGTGTAATTAGTTGCAACGCAAAGCGTCGCAACTAATTACTTCACTCAAGAGAACCCTAGCTGAGGGCATTGATTGCGTAGTCAATGTAGGAGTTAGCTTCCAAAGCTGCATCTCCGCTCAAGCCATGATTAGCTTTGATGGATTTCAAAGCTTCAACATACCAGCTAGGAGCTAGATCGAATGCGCGGTTGATTTCGGTCAAACCACTCACGAGATAGTCATCCATAGGACCTGTGCTACCAGCAATGAGGCAGTAGGTGATCATGCGGATGTAGTAGCCGATGTCACGAACGCACTTGGCTTTACCACGAGGGGTAGAAGCGAAGTTGTTGCCTTGTTGTTGGGTGGTGTAGGGATATTTTTGGTAAACAGCATTTGCTGCACCTTCAGCCAAGCTAGAAGCTTTAGCGCTCAATCCTTTAGCAGCATCAAGGCTAGCTGCGGCTGTGCGTAGACGACCAAATGCGGCTTGCATTTCGGGAACACTGAGATAGCGTCCTTGAGAATCGGCGGTAGCAACTGCTTCGGTTAAAGGAGTTTTCATACTTAATGTACCTCTAGGAATTTAAAAGGAAAAAGGAAAAAGGAAAAAAGAAAAGGGAAATAAGGAAAAAGAAAAAAATTAATTTGAGAAGTTAATCGATTAGCCTACTGCTGCTGCTGCTTTATCGAAGTAGCTAGCGAGTTCAGCCATCAAAGCGCTACAGTCGCCACGGGTTACACCATTAGGATCGTTAGCAAGAGCGATCGCTGCTGCTTTCATCTTGTCGATGCCAACTGCTACAGATCCACCAGGTACGCCCAATGCGCTGTAGGTTTCACGCAAACCATTGAGGCAACGATCTTCCAAAACGCTAGCGTCGCCAGAGAATACAGCGTAGGTTACATAGCGAAGGATGATGTCCATGTCGCGCATACAAGCAGCGATACGACGGTGGGTATATGCATTTCCACCAGGAGCGATCAATTGAGGCTGATCTTCAAACAAAGCACGCGCTGCATCTGTAACGATCGATGAAGAGCTAGCGGTGATGCGGTTAACGACATCCAAGCGCTTGGTGCCATCAGCAACTACTTGCTTCAAAGCATCAATTTGAGAATCACTTACAAAAGCTCCGCGAGTATCTGCCTGAGCAACTACTTTAGTAAAAGCATCTAGCATTTAAAGAATCTCCTTTTTTAAAGATGTATATAAAGCGAACTATTCCTAGCCTAGCTATTGTTTTAGATATCAATTTATGCAGATATCTAAATATCAAGTAGAATCCTCGGTCATGCTTGATTAAACGATAACCAATTTATATCAGGCTTACATAATGGAACTAAACCTAAACTGGATAAGTATTTTGGCTTAGCGGCTTTGGGATTAAAAAGATTAAAACAACTAATTTGTGCAGTTTTTGTGCAAAGCGTAGAGTGTTATATATCAAGTTAGATAAAATGAATACAGAAATGACAGAACCACTGCTAGTCAAGAGTTTTAGCTATTTATACCTATTTGCTAATTGTTAAGTGTTCTTTGTATTTGATCTTATTTCTTAATATAAAGATTAATCACAAACCATTTTTTTTAACCGTTTTACTCTATAGCAATTACCTCTAACAAAGATTAGGGCGATGTTCTACAGTTTCTTGTTTTTATCTTGAGTAGGTATTTGTAAATAGATGAATAAATGTTAAGTAGATTGAGTTGGCATATGCTTAATATTTATTCATAATCGACAAAGACTTGGACGACTTTACAAAGGGTATCTGAACCGATTAGATATCCGACTTTTTCTGCAAAATATCTGTTTTTTTGATTTAGCCGATCGCTAAGGTTGTTAACGGTTGAATATTTTGCAATTCATCATTTTCTGTTTGTTGAGTGTGGTATAAATCCCAACATTGTTGCAGGTTCATCCAGAAGTCTGGTGATGTGGAAAAGAATTTGGCTAGGCGGAGTGCGGTGCTTGGGGTGATGCCTCGGCGGCGATTGATGATTTCATTTACTCTTTGATAGGGGACATGAATGGCGTTGGCTAGTTCTTGTTGTGTTAATCCCAACGGAATCAGAAATTCTTTTAGTAACATTTCCCCTGCGTGGGTTGGTGGTCGATGGGTTGGTATGCGTGTCATATTCTTTCATGCCACTCCATAGCCTGTGTAGGGTCTTTTGTAGGGAGGATGTAAACCCAGCACTATGTCTTCTTTGGGAATACCGAACTCTAGTAATTCTTTTCCTACATCAATGTCGGTTGTATTTTGCTGTAGCCAGATTTTGCCGTCTTTGATGTCGAAATGCAGAACTGTATGATATACCCGTTTCAATCCTTTCCAACCAATACGCATCAGTTGATAGCGATCGCGTACAGTATCAAAAATTAATTCACTCTGCACATCGTCTTGAGTTTTAAAATGGCTATGCTTTTCCAGAAGCTTTTGAATGTATAGACGGTAATTTTCTAGTTTATCCATTTGCGGTTATTGCAAATCAAGAATAGTTTTTAGGGCTTGGGCTAATTGTTCGATATACGGTTCTTCTAGTTGTCCGATCGCTTTGATAATTCTAGTTTTATCAATTACTCGAATCTGTTCGCAGAGAATTACTGAGTCTTGAGAAAGACCACCGATGCCTTTGGGGACAAATACGTGAGAGGGCAAGAGTGCGCGGCGAATTTTGGTTGTGAATGGGGCGATGATTGTATGGGGACTAACTCTGTTGGCGCGATCACTTTGGACAATAACGACAGGTCGGATGCCTGATTGTTCTGTGCCAATTACGGGATTTAGGTCACATAGGACGATATCACCTCTGGCAACTGTTACCATTGGATTTCTCCGCGTACTAGTCTTTCTTCGTAGTCTTCTAGATTTTTGAGATAGTCGCTAAAGTCGGACTCGCTGATGGTTAGTGATTCGCTAAATTGTGTCCATTGCTGCCAGCGTTGGTTGTCTTGTTTGAGCATGAGAAAGTCAATAAAGTCACTTACTTCTTGAGCAAGCTCGTTGGGAAGGTTTTGGATTTTGGCGATCGCTAGGTCTTGTACTGTCATAAGTTTCACTTTTTGATACGGCTGATAGCTGGAATGGGGATTTTACTTTTTAGGTTTGGCTTCTAGACCCGCTTTGAAGGCAGCAAGGATGACTTCCACAAAGTCATTTTTGGCAATTTTTTTGATGGCTTCAAATGCGCCTGCTTTAAATGCAGCAACTAGGCGATCTTTGAGGGTTGGTTTCTTTTCTATCTCTTCCATTGCGGCGGCGGTGATGATTTCTTTGCCTGCTTCACTGGTGGGATAGGAGATTTGGGGACGATTCCTTGCAGGATTTCCACGAGTTCGTTGGCTAGTTCTTGGGTGTTGGGGTCGTCTGTGCCGTAGTAGTTGTTTTGTGTGCCGATGTTGTCGCCTGTGACGGTTTGATCGCCTGCGATGACTTGTCCTACGGGGACATTGAAGTAAAAGGTCATATTTTTCTCGTTGAGTAATGTTTAGGGGTTGGTTAGGACTCAGGTGCTGACTTTTGGTTGTTTTGTGTGGCAATATTATCGCGTTGTACTATTAGATTCCCACCAACTACTTGTCCTACTGGTGCATTAAATGTGTTTTGAGCGTCTTTTGCAGGGTTGGGGTAATCTTAATCTTAGGGAGGTAAGGGTGTTTGGGCGATGTCGTAGTTGTAGTATTTGCATTGGGATTGGATGGCGGTGATGACTGAGAGTGCTTCTTGGCTAGATTCTGTGAGGATGAGGGTGAGGAGATGGGGGAGTCGTTGGGTGAGGGTGGTTAAGTTGTGATCGGCTTTAACCAACTGAACTAATGATTGTTCTGCACTACTACGAATATACGAATCTTCATCTTTGAGAGATAGAATAAGAGCCTCAACTACTTTTTTACTGTCAATCTTCATTAATGCATTTACTGAGCCTCTACGAACATAAACGTTTTTATCTTTGAGAGATAGAATAACAGCCTCAACTACTTTTTCATTTTCATTATCGATCTCCGTTAATGCTTTTAGTGCATATCTACGTACATAAGAATCTTCATGTTTAAGATCTTGAATGAGAAAATTGACTACTTTTTTGCTGTCAATTTTAATTAACGCTTCAACTAGAGTTCGCCGTAAATATACATCATCGCAAACTAAGAGTGATTCTAGGAAAAATTCAAAAACTTTATTACTGCCAGTCTTACCTAATACTTCCACTATATTTGCCTGCAAAACAGAATCGCCGTTCCTCAATAATTGAATGAGTGATCTGACAGCTATTTCACTACCAATCTTACCTAATGCTTCTATTCCAGACAAACGTACAAAAATATCTTTGTTTCCCAGTAATTGAATGAGTGATCTGTCGGCTTTTTCACTGCCAATCTTACCTAATGCATCTGCTACATTACAAAGCAAGATAGAATCATGAGTTTTGAGTACTTGAAGCAAGGGTTCGACAGCTTTCTCACTGCCAATCTCGCCTAATGCCCCTATCACAGTTCCCTGTACATCTGTGTGTCCATTTTTGAGTACTTGAAGCAAGGGTTCGACAGCTTTCTCACTGCCAATCTTACCTAATGCCTCTATTACATTCTTCCAAGTATCAGCATGACTATATTCAAGTAATTGGAGCAGCGGTTTTATAGCTTTTTTGCTACCAATTCTGCCTAAAGCTCTTATTACATTAACTTGCACATCATCATCATTAAGGAATTGCAATAAAGGTTCTACAGTTTTTTCACTGTTAAACTTACATAATGCCTCAATGACAGCCAATCGCACATCTGTATTACTATTTTTGAGTTCTTGAATAAAGTGCTCGATAGCTTTCTCATTGCCAATCTTACCTAGTGCTTCTACCACAGATAAACGCACAAAAAAATCTTCATCTTTGAGTGCCTGAACCAAAGGCTTAACAGATATTTCACTGCCAATATCTCCTAACATCTCAACTACAGACCAACGTAAATAGATATCTTCATCTTTAAGTGCTTGAATAAGAGGATTGACGGTTTTGTTACTGTCGATTTTGGCCAATATTTCTGCTGCATTCCAATGAACATCGCAATTTCTATACTTTATTGCTTGAATAAGAGTTTGAATAGCTCTATCAATGCCGCCAATATTATCTAATGCCCACACTACAGCTCTAACCGTATCAGCATCTCCACCTTTTTTGAGGGTTTGAATGAGAGGCTCAACGGCTTTAGTATTACCGATTTCACCTAATACTCTTGCTATATGGCTATACATAGAAGATTCTTCATATTGAAGTGCTTGTATGAGAACATCTAAAGCTTTATCACTTCTAATATCAATTAATGCTTTTTCTATATTTATGCACAGTTTAAAGCGTCTAATTTTAAGTGATTGAATGAGATATTTGACAGATATTTCAATAAGGTGCTCATCGGCTATTTCAATGCCAATTTTCCCTAACGATCTTGCTCCATCAATTCTTACAAAAAAATCCACATCTTCAAGTAGTTGCATGAGCGACTCAACGGCTTTTTTATTACCCATTTCACCTAATGCTCTAGATGCTTTTAAACGCACATTAGAATCTTCGTCTTTGAGTGATTTAATGATCGGCTTGATCGCATAATCAGATCTCGTTTTCCCAAAAAGCTTGATCGCATATAACTTCGGAATTTTCCGTTCATCTATTTCCCTCATCAACAACTCAACCGTCTTCTCCTGAAACCCATACCTCACCGCCCCAGCCAACCTCCCCCCCAACTGCAAATCCACCTCCAGTGCCAGCTTCACCACCCGCACTGCCTGCTCCTCACTCTCCACCAACTCCAACATCAAAGCCAAAGGTTCCGTCCATTTCAAATAATTGAGATAGTCATGCTGTAACCGCGCATCACTCAAACTCGGCAATAGCCTCAACAACCACTCCGCCGCATAATATTCCTGAATCAACTGATGCCGAAACTCAATGCGGTCATTGCTAATCTGAATCAAATGATGCTTCAGCAAATCCTCCAGCCACCGCACCGCACAATCATCCGCAAACTCCACCTTCCCCCGCAAAAACTTCACCAAAATCTGCTCCGCCTCCCGCCGCGAAATCGCCACCTGTGCATCCGTCAAATTTTCGCAACAGGTCATCTTAAAAGCTAGATACTGCAACAACCGCCCCCACCATGCCCGCGAATCCTTCGATAGCGTCACATCCTGTTTAATTCTGTCCCCATAGACCACCGTAAACGCACGAAACACCATACCCAAATTCGGTGGAATCTGCTCAGATTGTTGAAACAACGAACAAAGCATCCACAACAACAAAGGCGTTTGCCCAAACTCCCGCAAACGTCCCGACAACTGCCGCAACAACCTCTCCCCCTGCGTCGGCAAATACGCCATCACAAACTGCTCCATCTGCGGCTCCGTCAAAGGCTGCATCTCTAACCGCTTCGCAATCCCCAAATCTCCACCCGCACTCAACTCCCGCGTCGTAAAAATCATCGGGCAAGTTTTTTGATAAAGCTCCCGAAATTGATTTACCATGACGCGACCGCGATCCGATGGCAACTCATTCACCCCATCCACCAACAGTAACAACCGCCCCTGACGCAATAGCTTCTTAATCCTCGCCTCATCAATATCCAAACTAGGATCATGTTTGTGCATAAACGCAAGAATGCGATCGCATACAGACGACTCATTCGCCTCCGAGGGCAAATACCGCAACTCCACCAATACAGGAATTTTCGCTTGCTGATCCTCTAGAGCATTTTCCGCCTCCTGCAACAACAACCGCGCCAAAGCCGTAGACTTCCCCGACCCTGGGCTCCCCACCAGCAAAACATGATGCCCCGCATACTTACAAATCCCC
>JBJTVM010000160.1:0-1847 GCA_046081205.1 Pseudanabaena sp.
TTTGGCTGGTATCACTCTGGAGAATCTCACCCTCACTGTCAACATCAATATAAACGTTACTGGTAATGTTCTCCAAAATGTGATTATTGGCAATAGTGGTAATAACATTCTCAATGGTGGCAGCAATGCAGACACTCTTGCTGGTGGTGCTGGCAACGACACCTACATTGTTGACAATCTTAACGATGTAGTCAATGAGCTAGCAGATGAAGGCATTGACACGATTCTGTCATCTGTCACGCGCACTTTGGACGCTAATGTGGAAAACCTCACACTGACAGGCGGTAGTACGATTAATGGAACTGGTAATGAACTTAATAACATCATTACTGGAAACAGTCGGAACAATATCCTTGATGGCGGAGTTGGTGCAGATGCCCTCATTGGTGGTCTAGGCAATGACACTTACATCATTGATAACTTGAGTGACTCAATTACAGAGGAGTTAAACCAAGGTACTGACTTGGTGAAATCAAGTGTGTCTTGGACTCTAGGCGAAAACCTTGAGAACTTGACTCTAACGGGCAGTGCAAATATCGATGGTACTGGTAATAGCGTCAATAACGTTATTACTGGGAATGATGGTAACAATACTCTCAGTGGCGGATTTGGTAATGATTCTCTAACTGGTGGTTTGGGTGCAGATACACTTGTTGGTGGTTTTGGCAATGACACCCTTTTCCTCGGTCTCAATGATGGAGCATCTGATAGAGTTGTCTATAGCCTCGGTGATGGTAGCGATGTGGTACATCAATTCCTACTTGGCTTGGGAGGCGATTTACTTCAGTTCAATAACATTGCTGCTGTTGATGTGCGGACTGTTGGCGGCAACACTCAGTTCCGTTTAGGTGATGGTGTTACTGGTAATGCTGGATTTGCCAATGGCTCTCTCTTACTAACCTTGAATGGAGTCACTGGATTTACATCTAGCAATATCAATGACAACATCTTAGCTGGTTCCATTCCTACAACCTTCAACTTCAGCTAGGCTCTTTTAGACCAAAGCACAAAATGGCTACGCCATTTTGTGCTTTCAAAATCTTTACAGTGCTTGGTTTTTAATTCACAGAAGTGTAGCCACACTTCTGTGAATTGGTATTAGACGATCGCTAGAAATTCCTACGCTTTATAAGTCTTAAAACACCCTTTCCATTTGTGGGCAGGGTGTTTTATTTTGCTGGCGATCGCCATTCATACCATCAAACTGCGATCGCATTCTCACAAACTAGGGCACTGGTCAATGAGTGAATTACGCACATATTTTGCAAGCAGTGACTGAAGGTAAAACGGAAGCAGATTTGCTGGCTTCGTTATTGCATTATGGGGAACTGACGATCGCCGAAATTAAGGATTATCTCTATGAAAACCAAGTCCCTGTGCGATCGCTGTCCTCCTCAAGTAAGTGCTAATTTCAAAACCGCAAAGAAACCCCAAAATAAGAATGGCGGTGCAAAGCGCCGCCATTCTTATTTTGGGGTTTAGATCCTAAGAAAGCTTATTCTCCTTTTTTGGGAAATACGCATTTCACTGTAATTTTGAGATTGGAGCTTGCGCCGCCTGATGCGATGAAGGGTACTCCTGCTTTGGCATCGAGGCTCACGCCAAATTCGAGAGTGACTTCGCTGACTTCGGCGCTTCCTAGATTGCGAAAGGCGTTGAGGGTGTTGACGGTGTAGCCACGCACGAGGCTTTGCATGGCATGAAAACTTTGAATTACTTTTTCTTTGGCAGCATTTTGCGCTTTATCACCGCCAATTAAATCACGGTCGTGAGAGATGAAATTCGTAGTTCCTTCGACTTGAAAATAAATGATGCTGCCGTCTTCGAGTTCGGTGGGGATGAGTTGG
>JBJTVM010000161.1:0-3181 GCA_046081205.1 Pseudanabaena sp.
AATGCATAATATGCGAATTGGCGGCGATTAGCGCCGTCAATTCGCATATTGCGACAAAAGAAACACAACATTTGTAAATTCTAATGTCAGAATTGAAATAAGTAATTCTAGCTGGCGATTTACCTTTATGTCTTCGGAACATCCACCAGTTATGTTGGTGGACGCTTATAACGTGATTGGACTATGGCGACATTTGCAGGAAATTAGAGATCTGCAAGGGTTTGACATAGCCCGATCGCATTTAACCGAGACGATGGTTAACTTTAGTGCTTATCACGGCTATAAGACCACATTAGTATTTGATGCTTACGTACAAGCAACCCCCGCGAGAGCGGAAAAGATTACCAAAAACCTGAAACTATATTTTACTGATCATAACGAAACTGCGGATACTTATATCGAGCGTCAGTGTGGCAAATACCGACGCGATCCGCTGAGGCATTTAAAACGGATCATAGTCGTCACTTCTGATCGCGCTCAGCAACTTACTGCTGTCGGGTTTGGGGCTGAGTGGCTATCGGCAACCGCATTAGAGCAGGAAGTGGAGGCAACTTTGCGATCGGTACAAAGCCGTCAAAAACCAAAAAAGGCAAATACAAATAATCTGCTTGGTAATCGAATTGATAGTGCTACTAAAGATAAATTAGCCAAGTGGAGAAATAGACTAAATTAACGTGAATTCGATATAGCCATTTGCGCGGCGCAAATGTCGTAAAAGGTTAAAAATTACTCTGCGATTTTTACCCTTTTACGCGTTTGTCGAATTGACGTTAAATTAATCTAATTTGAGTCGATACAGCTTAATAGCAGTTTCTTCCCCTTTCACTTTCACCGATTCGTCAACTATATTTGAAACACTTGGGCATTGTCGATTATGTGATTGATGAGCCTCTGGGTGGGGCGCATCGCCTGCCACTACAGGCAGCAGAAAATCTCAAAGCTGCCCTAGTCTAAAATCTCGATCGCTTAAGTAAATTGTCTGTGGAAGATTTACAAGAGCTACGTTATCAAAAGTTCCGTAAGATGGGCGTATTTCTCGAATCGTAAAGCTTGAGGCGATCGCTCCAATAATTTCTACAAATAGCGATCGCTCATAGTTTACAAATTGCCTTCACACTCTTGAAAAACTGAATGTAAAGCTCCTAGTGTCTTTGCTACATCATCAGCAGTATACATTCCTGTTTCATAGACTACTCCTGCGATCGCCAGTTTATAAAATATCCAGCCTTGACCATTGGTGACAATTCCTAACACATCAATATCTTTATTTGCTTGTCGATTTTCCCATTGGCAGGCTTGCATTTCTACTAAACACTGAGCTAAACCTTGTTCAAAGTCGTCACGTTTAGCTTCGACAATACAAAGGAATGGTGTATCTAAATAGTCTTGTCTAGCGGCAATCAAATAATCGGCATTACCAACTAAAATATCACTTTCTATTTTCCCTCCTTTCCATATTTTCAGCTTGTCGCTACTATCCATAGCTTCTTCGCAGAAGGCATCGATTAGAAGCTTTTTAGATTCTTCGTAACTTCGCAGATCAAAGTTGCGGTGCAAGCGTTCTAATCTTTTGATAAAGAATTCACTAGGAGTGATCGCAATATCTGGTAAATTCCAATGAGTTAAGGTTTTGATGCCCAGATGTTTGTAAGCAGAGGCAAGATCGAAGCTAGAGAAACTTCTCTTTTTAGATTTTGGTAATTTTGTCTGTTTCATAGGATTGTTAGATCTTTCTATATTTTATTGTTTGACAAGCGCGATCGCTAACAGAGCCTTGTAGATAAAAATAATCGCTTCAAATACCAAAAATTGAGTTAGGCTATAATCGATAGTGAATTTCCTGTTCTAAATTTTATTATGTCTCCATCTAAAGTTGAAAAGTATTGCTAATTTGCAAGTGGAAGATTGGACAAATTAGGTGATCGCTTTTTGTCATAATCAAGCGAGATCAAGAAATTTCTACTAACTTTCCTTCAATAAATTTATGTAAAATGCTGGAAATAAATAATTGATACGGAATTCCCTCTGCTAACGCACGTTTTTGTAACAATCGCAGGTCTTTCTCGGAAACAGAGATATTGATTGTACTGTTTTGGGCAAAGGTTGCGGATGCGATTTGTTTATGCTGCTCTAGTTCTTCTTGCCAGTTTGCTGTTCGAGTCAGGCGATCGCTTTCAAGTGCTTCTAAAATTTCTTGTTCTTCGGGGTCAAGGTTAATCATTGGTTTCACCTAGATATTTTTTGGTAGCTTTGCGACTGGGAATAATTGTTTTTAAGAAGATTCCTTCTTCAGTTTCAACAAAAGGTACTAAATAAACATACCCTTCAACGACAACGGCAGATATTTTTTGATTGGGATAGCGCTCTTGATTGGGATGATCAAAAATTTCAATTTCATCACCAGCTTGAATATGAAATACGATTTCCTCAAAGCTAATGCCACGCGCTTGTTGAAGTAGTTCATTCTTGTTGGGATTCCAAGAGTAAAATTTCATTTTTGTAAGTTACAACAGGCTATGCGATCTCCTTGAGTGTTGTTAATGTAATCTTCTTGCAGTTGGTGCATAAGTTTAGGTGTGGATGAATTAGCTGGTAACTATTATAAGCTTTACTCATTTTGGGCGATCGCCTTTTGTCATCATCAAGCGCGATCGCTAACATAGTCTTGTAGACAAAAATGATTGCTTCAAAAGTTTGCAAATAGAACTAATCGCGACAGTTCAATTATTCATAATGGCTTTTACACGCAGCAATTAGAATCTCTGTATCAGTTACTTGGTAGACGAGACGATGTTCATCACTAATCTGCCTTGACCAAAATCCACTCAGTCCATATTTTAGGGGTTCAGGTTTACCGATTCCTGAAAAAGGCGATCGCTCAATATCTTTGATAAGTTCTCCTATTTTGTTGTAAATTTTCTTATCCATTCTCGCCCATGTGTTATAGTCTTCAAAGGCTTCTGCTTCAAATAGGATGCGTCTTCTCATGAGATGGTATCCCAGTTAAGTTCTACGAGATTGTTACGATTTTGGATGTTTTCTACCGCAGTCAGTAATCTCTTTCTATTGGTAGGATTTTGTAATAGAAAAGCAGTTTCATCGCTCTCATATACAACTATCTCAATTTCTTTATTTTGGAAGGCAGCTTTTAAGCTTTCTAAGAAATTGTTGTCAAGTTCGT
>JBJTVM010000162.1:0-8084 GCA_046081205.1 Pseudanabaena sp.
GAGAAGACGGGAGGCGATTCGGCAAAAATGATATCGGTGAGCAGTCCGCCAGAGTTCTGAATATGTCCCATTGGATAGGGAAAATCTGCATCACCCCAATAGAAATCATTCACATAAATCGATTTTTGGAAGGAGCCATTATTGGGTTTTGTACTTAGTTGCACTACCGATGACAAGAGGCTTTTCATTAAGTTCCGTCCCACTTGATCGGAGCTATTAGCAAGCCCTTTGGGATGGGAATCATTTGCCGATCGCAACAGTAGCGCCGCCGAATTAATCGCACCACAGGCAAGCACGACGATATCGCCTAAAAATAGATAGGACTGTCCGCCGACTTCGGCTTCTACTCCTTTCACCGTTCGCCCCGATGGATTGGTGTGGAGAGCGATCGCCTTGGCTTGGGTTTTCAAGGTGACATTTGCTGATTTCATGGCGGGGACGAGGCAGCTTTCTTCAGAGTCGCTAGTGGGGTCGTCCTCTTGACGGGTCAAGCCGAGGGGAATTGTGGAGGGATGCAAACCTTGATTAGCGATCGCTTCATAGATCTTCTGCATCTCAGGCTCATGACTTACCGCAGCATAGGGATAATTAGCGCTGTGCGTTGGCTCTGTGCTATCAGAGTTTGTCTCGCCATGCACCTTATAGAGATTTTCGGCTTCGGTGTAGTAAGGCTCAAACTCGTCGTACTTCACGCACCATGCAGGGGAAATTCCCGATTGATGGGTGACTTCTTCAAAGTCCTTCTCGCGCCGCCGCAAAAGCCCTGCACCGTAGATTTTGGTATTACCACCGATTGCATAGTTAGTTTGTGGTGAAAATGGTTCGCCTGTGCGGTCATACCATTGTTCAGGAGCATGGTAGCGATCGCGCTGAAAGATATCAATATTGCTGCGATTCTGTTCTTCGAGGGGCATAAAGTCACCACGTTCCAGAATCAGGATTTTCTTACCTGTGGAAGCGAGTTTATAGGCAAGGGTTCCGCCACCTGCCCCAGTTCCCACAATAATCACATCGTAATAATGGTCATCAATAATCATTGGATTTTCCCTCTCTAATTCATAGGATCTGCTATAAGCAGAGGTTTGATCCCCCTGCCTTCGGCATCCCCCTTAAAAAGGGGGACTCAATTATTTGAATTTCTAAACTGTTCCAAAGCCCCCCTTTACAACGGGGGGAGGGGGATCGAGTTATTGCCAAACGTAAATCAACGTAAATAAGGCGATCCAGATGACATCAACGAAATGCCAGAATAGTGAAGTTGCCTCAATGCCATATAAGCTCTTGTTATATTCCTGAGATTCATTGGGAAGGAACGATCTCACTAGCATAATTAACTGCAACAGTACACCCGTTAAAACGTGCAGACCATGAAATCCTGTGAGCAAGTAGAAACTACCGCCAAACACGCCATCACCAAAGCCAAAGGCTAAACCACTCCATTCCACAGCTTGACCGTAGAGGAAGTAACTACCCATCGCGATCGTTAGTAACCAGAAAGCGCGAAAGCCCCAAAGTTGCTTTTTATGGAGGAATTTCTCAGCGATATAGATCGTGAAACTGCTGGACACAAGAATGATCGTATTAATCGTGGGATCTTTAATTTCCAATCCTGTGACCCCATCGGGTAGCCATTGGATGGCTGTCGTTTTATAGACAATGTAGGCAACAAAAAAGCTCAGAAAAATGACGCTTTCGGAAAGGAGGAAGACCACAAATCCAAATAGGCGATTGTCAGGATGATCACTATGGGCGGACTCGTGAGCAACTTCCAAAATAGGATTGTCACCCATAGAAGTATCAATTGGTTGCATGGGCTACCTCCAACTTATCAGGATTAGAAACTAATGGTTCATCTTTGCCGTAGCCATAGGGTTCAGCAATTACAATCGGTAACTCTTCAAAGTTCTCATGGGATGGTGGCGAAGAAACTAGCCATTCTAGACCGATCGCTCGCCAAGGATTTTTAGGGGCTTTTTCTCCCTGCACCCAAGAGCTAACCATGTTTAGGATAAAAGGAATTGTCGATACTCCTAAGAGAAAGCCCCCGAGACTGGCGACCACATTCCAAAAGGCGAACTCTGGATCATAGGAGGCGACGCGGCGAGGCATTCCGTGCAAGCCGAGGGGATGCATGGGGAAGAAACAGGCATTCGTACCGATAAAAGTAAGGATGAAATGGAGTTTGCCTAAGCCTTCGGAATACATTCTACCTGTAATTTTGGGGAACCAGTGATAGAGGGCGGCGTAAATTCCCATTACCACAGCACCGTAAATTACATAATGGAAATGCCCCACTACAAAGTAAGTATTATTCACATGAATATCGACGGGTACAGAGGCAAGCATGATCCCCGTAATCCCTGCAAAGACAAACATCACCAGCGCTCCTAATCCGAACAGCATCGCCGTATTTAGCTTGATCTTGCCGCCCCAGATAGTCGCCACCCATGCAAAAACTTTAATTCCTGTCGGTACAGAAATTAACATCGTAGTTGCCATAAAAACCATCCGCATCCAGCTAGGTGTTCCACTAGCAAACATGTGATGCACCCACACAATACCGCTTAATCCTGTGATGATGAGAGAAGACACAGCGACAACTTTGTAACCAAAGAGAGGCTTACGGGCATAGACTGGGAAAATCTCGGAGAAGATGCCAAATACGGGCAGGATAATTACATAAACCGCAGGGTGAGAATAGAACCAGAAAAAGTGTTGAAAGAGAACGGGATCGCCGCCTTTAGCAGGATCGAAAAAGCTAGTTCCAAAGGTTAAGTCAGACAAAAGCATCATGGCTCCTGCAGTGAGGGCTGGCAATCCGAATAATTGAATGATCTGCGCGGCAAGAACTGTCCAGACAAACACAGGCATTTTGAACCAAGTCATTCCTGTGGTTCGCATTTGGAAAATGGTCGTCACGAAGTTAATCGCACCCATAATCGAGGCAACACCTGAAATAGCAACGGCAAGTAACCATAGAAACTGACCATTAATCAAATTACCTGTGGGATTTTGCAAGCTCACAGGCGGATAAGCCCACCAACCCGATTGTGAAGTTCCCCCAGGAATAAAAAAACTTGCCATCAGGATTACTCCAAAGATGGGAACCATCCAAAAGGCAACGGCATTCAGTCGCGGGAAAGCCATATCACGAGCGCCGATCATCAATGGCACGAGGTAATTCGCTAAACCCAACAACACAGGAAATGTCCAGAGAAACAGCATGATCGTGCCGTGCATCGTGAACATGGAGTTATAGACAGCGCGATCGACTAGATCCGATTCGGGAGTAATCAGTTCTCCGCGAATGACCATTGCCAGAATACCGCCAACAAGAAAGAAGAAAAAGGAAGTAACAATGTACTGAATCCCAATCACTTTATGATCGGTACTAAATCCAAAAAATCGCCGCCAGTCTTCGGGCTTTTCTGGTGGTCGTGTATCCGCGATCGCATCAATAGGAATATTTGTCATAAAGAATAGACTTGGTTAAGAATTGTGGAAACCGATATGCTGAATTAGTTGAATCCTGATCGAGAGCTACCTGCAAATCCACTTGGACAAGTAAATTGTTCGCCATTGAATATAGGCTTGGGCGGCTTATCAAAAGCATTGCTTTCAGATGTACATAGAATGGAAACAGTAGCCTGCCGTTTCTTGTCATAGGCAACAGCACCAACAAGTCCAGCGATTTCAGCTTTAGTGAGTCCTAAGCGAAATAGGTCAGTTGGTAGTTCTCTGGGTATTGCATAAATATATGCGCGATCGCCAGTTACTTCTGTAGAGAAGAGATAACGAGTTGTTGTAGCAGGAATTGGTGCAATTTTCAGAGACTCAAAAGATTTGCTAAAATTCCGATGTTCTAGGTAGTAAGCCTCTTGGGATCTAAGATAAGTACCAGTTGCCTGTATTTCTGGATTACCGCAAGCGCAACCGATCGGAACTTGAATAAATAAAATTCCAATCCCCATTGGTATCGCACCAATAGCTATCAATGCCATAACTCGTTTAGGATTTCTTTTACGAGAGCTTTCTTCTGGCTTTTGTTCCAATAGATCAGACATAGGTTAACCTCCAAAGTCAATTGGCATAATTCACTACAGGGGGAGCCGCAGGAACAACCGTTGCCCAATTATTTGCATTGGCGCGTTTAGCATATTCACTGGATGCGCGATTATAGGCAGCGACAGGCGCAGCACTAGAAGCATCCGCTAGCCATTTTTGATAGGCTTCAGGGGATTCCACTACTACATCTGTTTGCATTGCCGCAAAGTAAGTGCCGCTATATTCCGAATCCCGCAGACGATATTTGCCTTCGCGAATGGGCGTAAATTCAAAATCAATATCATGTCCGGGAATGACATCTTGCTTCACCCGAAAAGCAGGAATGTATAGACCATGCAGCACATCTTCAGAATGGAGGACAAGTTTAATACGGCGATTGTTCGGCAGATGTAATTCGGTACTGCTGACTTCGCCATTTGTGCCATTAGCATAATGAAATTCCCAAGCCCATTGCCTTGCTAGCACTTGGATTTTTTCGATTTCCTCTGCCTTCGGTTCGCCGACTTCCGTCGCATTGGCTGCCGCCATCATTGCTCCGTGATGAGCGTGCTCCATTGGGCCTAAAATCGACATCTGATCATAAATTTGATAGCTGTAGGTCGCAATCCAAATTACTAGAACAAAGGGAATTGCTGTCCAGATGATTTCTAATTTGACATTGCCTTCGATGTGGGGACCATCACTGAGATCGTATTTTTCGGCGCGTTGAAACAGGATTGAATAGGTCAAAGTGCCAACGACACCCAGAAAAATAAAGGTTCCTAATGTCACCAAAAAGCTAAATAGGTTGTCAACCAATATTGATTCTGCTGAAGCTTGGGGCGGGAACCATGTATAGGCAACCTGTCCCATCCACAGACTAATGACGGCGATCACTATCGCTAGTCCCACCAAAATTAATGTTGTGCGAAGTTTCATTGATCCACCTATTTCAATAACTGATTGAGGTCGGTATCATGACTCAGACGGAGGAGGCGATCGGCGGTAATATGCACTCCAAACTCTGAGGCTAGCTGTGCACCCAAAGTTCCATGCACAAACATAATCGCAAAAATTGCTAGTCCTGCTAACAAATAACTCCACTGCACCTGTTGCCCAAGATCTTTGCGCCAGAGATAGCGCTGAAATCCACGCCAGACCGTCATGCCCACAATCAAAGCTAATAAGAGGACACCACCCACACCATGCCAAATCATCGTTTCCATCGCTTGAAATCCCCAAGCGCTCTTGACATTCTCATCGGGTGTGGCAAGTAGAATTTCATAAAAGCCAGCCGCAACCGTAAAAAATGTAATGATCGCGGCGGCAACCATGTTGTACCAACCAACATCAAAGAAATTCGACCTTGCCGCAGGAATTGCCATGAATTTGAATAAAGGCTTTTCTAATACGAAAAATACGCCCACCAGATCAAAGCCGATCGCGACAATAAACAATCCCAAGGTCAGGTGCACTAAATTCGGGTGAATCGGAATTGCATAGGGCAAGCCATTTAGCCCTAGTTGACTATGTAGTTGATCAATTAATGTAGCAATCATTTCAAACCACCTTCTCTGAATGCTTCCACTACTGGAACTGTATGCAGACCATAGACCCAAACCAGCAAATCACCTAAATAAACTTGAAAAAGAACTACTCCTGTTAATAGTACACCCACACCTAGAAAAGACATAGGTAAAGTCTTGGGATCACGGATACGTAAGACATAGCGCCATCCTGTAATCGCAGCAATAATTCCCGAAAGTGACCAACCGATGATCGTATGTAAGTTCAATGTAGGTTCTACTGAACTATAAGGTTCGGAAAGCCCTGCTTCAATTTGTCCAAAGATAATCGCAATAAAGATGGAAATGGTAGCAAAGAAAAAATTCCACCAGCTAACTTCGTAAAATCGAGGATTGCGAGTTAAATAGCCGATCGCATCACATACTACGGCAAATAACACCATCGCAATCACAAAATGCACCACAATCGGATGAATTGTATCTGGATACGGCAAGTTATGGTCATTTAAAGATGGTAAAGATTCCAGCATAACTATTGTTCATACTCAACAAGATAATTGATTTCCCGATCGTATTATTAGATTAAGCCAAGATTACTGGACTTTACCAAATGCTTATCTAGATTTAAGAAAGCCAATTGGTCTTAGTTCACTCATCTCAATATAAACAACCATGTCTATGATGAATCAACTTTGATAGATATTGCGTCATTCCTTCTCCCAAGTCAAAAGACACCTTGTCATAATAGCCTTTATCCCAATTCACAAAAGTGTGGCAACAATTCTGTGAATTAAAAATCAAACCCTGTAAAGGTTTTGAAAGCACAAAATGGCGTAGCCATTTTGTGCTTTAGTATTACAGCTATAGCTTTTGGTTGTTGAACTATACAACTAGAATTGTTTTGAGAGTTTCATCGCTAGCTCCATTGATGATGCCACCCGATCGCACAATAGCTTGCAAAATTTCCACAACCTCTAATGTAACTTCTTCACCAATACAAACTAAAGGTATCCCTGGAGGATAGGGACAGAGAGATTCCGCGCTAACTCGCCCGATCGCTTGATTGAGAGGAAGGCGATCGCTTTTAGCAAAATAGACTTCACGAGGAGAAAGTTGAGATTGGTAATTGGGAATTAGTGATTGGTAATTGGTGATTATTTTTTCCTTTTTCCTTTTTCCTTTTTCCTTGCTAAGTTGTTGCAGTCCATTAACTAGTTTATCAATATCCTTCAGAGTATTACCAAAGCTAAGACTAAATACCAATTGTGTTAGTGTGGGCATTTCTGCCATCACATCTAATTGAGAATGTAAGTATTCATCAGCTTCAAAACCTGTAATTTCCAAGCAATCAGTCATCACCGTTAGACGAGTATCATCAAGAGTCGCAACTTCTCTTTGACTAAAGGTTCGCAAATTCGGAATTTGAGCTAATTGCGATCGCGCAGTTTTTGCTAGCTTCAATGTCTCAGCTAAGAGTTCTTTACCATGCATAGCCATTTGCCGCCTTGCTACATCCAAAGAAATCAAGAGCAAGAGATTGGGACTGCTCGATCGCAATAGTTGTAGAGCCCGATCAACGCTTTCAGCAGCAAGGCGATCGCCTTGCAAATGCAACATTGAAGACTGCGTGAGACTACCTGCCACTTTGTGCGTAGATTGGACGACGAGGTCGGCTCCTGCTTGTAGTGCTGATTTTGGTAGGTCGGGATGAAATCCTAAGTGCGCTCCATGAGCAGCATCGACTAATAGAGGAACATCAAAAGCATGGGCGATCGCTACCATTTTCTCAAGTTCGCCACAGACTCCAAAATAGTTAGGACTGACCAGCATTACTGCTTTTGCGTCAGGATGCAAATTCAGAAATAGTTCTAGAGTGTCAGGATTTACCCCCAAATCCAAATCAAATTCTGCTAGATAGTCAGTAGGTAAATAAATAGGTGTAGCGCCATTGAGAACCAATCCTGCGATCGCTGCTTTATGACAGTTGCGACCGATTAAAATCTTATCGCCTAAGCCACAGGTTGCCAAAAGCATCGCTTGCACGCCACAGGTAGAACCATTGGTCAAAAACCATGCGCGATCACTACCATATGCCTCAGCAGCAAGTTCTTCTGCTTCGGCAATGTAATCTTCGAGATCAGGTAGTTCTGGCAAATCTAGGCGAAACATATTCTCTCCCATGATTGCCTTCAACTCGCGATCAATTCCCTGTCCTCGTTTATGCGCCGGCATATAAAACGGCGCGTGCTTGCTATCTAAATATCGCCGCGCCGCTTCTAATAATGGAAATGAATCTTGATTCAAGGTCTATTTTAAATACTGATGTTACGTGGAAGGAATTCCTGCAATGTTGAAAGATCGGGGCTGGCACGCACCATCCACAGCCCCTACCCAAATTTCAATTATTTTAGGTAGGGGCAATCCCCCCGTGGTTGCCCTGTTGTGCTAGCAGCTCAATCCCAAATCAAGAAAAATTTTGAAAGCGTTGCTTTGCAATGCTTTCAAAATTTTTCT
>JBJTVM010000163.1:0-2823 GCA_046081205.1 Pseudanabaena sp.
TTTTGATTTGGATACTTCCTTGATGAGACTTTGCGATCGCCATAGCAATGGCTAGCCCCAAACCAGTTCCACCCGTCTGTCGAGAGCGATCGCTATGGGCGCGATAGAAACGATCAAAAATATGTGGTAAATCAGCTTCAACAATACCGATACCATTGTCTTCTATACGGATCGTTGCTGTACGATCGCTCTGTTCCAAAAATATTTGGACTTTGCCACCCTCTGGAGTGTAGTGGATAGCATTGATCAGGATATTAAAAATCAAGCGATAGATTTGTTCTTCATTACCTGCAACATAGATCGGAATCTTGTTAACGAGTTGCAAATGCAGCGTAATTTGTGATTGCACAGCGATCGCGGCAACTTCCTCAATTAAGTCACTCACAATGTCATTGAGACAACATGATTGACTTAGCGATCGCTTAGGAGACTGCCCCTCCATCCGTGAGAGCATTAGTAAATCCTGCACTAATTGCGAGAGGCGTATCGTTTGGCGATTAATGGTCTGTAAAGTGTCCCGTGATTCTTTTTCAGAAACGAAATCACTCATTAGCACTGATTCCACTGTTGCCCGAATTGAAGCTAGTGGCGTGCGAATTTCATGGGCAGCATCGGCGGTGAATTGTTGAATTTGTTGATAGGAGGCGTAGACTGGACGCATTGCTTTTTCTGATAAGTACCAGCTTGCAATGCTGACCAACAAAAAAGCGATCGGTAATCCTGTCAATAAAGCCAGCTTAGACTCGTTTAGATGCTGGTCATATTCTCGTAGCGATCGCCCAATTTGTAGATAGCCCCAAGGCTCTCCAGCTTTATTTTTTAAAAGTAGGGCAACTTGATGGTAGCGATTCCCTTGCAAATCTTCTAATGTATGCCAACTGATTGCTGCTGGGCTAAATGGAGTTTCTTCTACTTGTTGTCCCACAGTAGCCAAAAGTCGCCCCGTCAGATCGAGCAGTCTGACATAATAGCCTTCTTGTTTAGTAATTCCTAAAACATGGCGATCGCGATCAGGTTCACAGGATTCGCCGATAATGCAGAGCTTAGGCAAAATTTGCTGCACATTGGCGCTAATTTTGCCAGTCTGTTCCAAATTTGGTTCTAGAGCATCGTGAAGATTGCCAGAGACTGCTAATAGCTCTTGTTCAACGCCTTGCCAGTGAGCATGAGCCATCACCTGATAAACACCAAGCCCTGACAATCCCAAGATTATCCCCATCACTCCCGCATACCAGAGCGCCAAGGATACTTTTGCTTTAAAAAAAACACTACTTTGATGCATGGATGTTGCGACGTTTTGCGCTTAATCAAAACCCAGAAAAGTTGTTGTACATTGAGTTTCCAAAACATGTTTATAGATATTGTCGGCACAAGGCGCTGACAATATCTATAAATATGTGACAGCTTTAATTAACATGAAATCGATAACCCAGACCATAAACAGTTTCAATTAGTTTTTCCTGTCCATATTCCGCCAATCGTCGCCGCAATAGCCTGACTTGGGCGGCAACTACGTTACTTTCTGGTTCTGCTTGCATTTCCCATAGACGATTCAGAATCTGATCGCGGGTCAAAATTTGATGAGGATGCTGCATAAAATATTCTAAAAGCTGAAACTCTTTAGCTGTCAATTGAATACTCTGGTATTTCCCATTAATGTCGGGAGCAGCAATGGTACTAGTATTGTAATCAAGAATAAGATTGGCAACTTTTAGCTGTGTGGCTTGAATTTGGGGCGATCGCCTTTGCAAAGCCCGCAATCTTGCCAATAACTCTAGCATTCCAAAGGGTTTTACAAGATAGTCATCAGCTCCTGCATCTAGTCCTTGAACACGATCTTCAATCCGATCTTTTGCTGTGAGGAGGATGACAGGAAGCGGATTTTGATTTTTGCGTAATCGTTTACATAGTTCTAATCCTGAAAGCTGCGGTAACATCCAGTCCAAAATTGCCACAGTATATTGTGTGGGCTGATGATCAAGATAGTTCCATGCTGCTCCGCCATCTTGCACCCAATCAACAATGTATTTTTCTTGTTTGAGACTACGTTGAATTGCCACCCCTAAGTCAATTTCGTCCTCAACGAGTAAAACTTTCATGTATTTTTTATTGTATAAATTCTTTGAAGTCTTGGTTGAGCATTGTATTTGTATTGATGATATTCTTGGCGAATTTGCTCGAGGGTTTCTATTCTCTTTTGAGGCGTTTGTTGTTGCCAGTATTGAAAATCGTTGTTTTGTTGTTTGATGTTAGTTTTGATGATTACTTTTTCCATGTTGTTTCTCTTCGCTTTAGTCTTATTATCCTATCGATAAATCTCTCAAATATTAAAAGCGATCGCCTTTTTCTTCATCACCCTTAACCCTTCCCATATCCCACCAATGGTGAAGAAAGCTCTATTTACTAGGACGATTTACACGAATTAGTGTGTTATTTAGATCTCCTGCATTGGTGATTGCTTCATGAATTTGGTTAGCTAGTCTTTGTCTATTGAGGTCTTCTGTACAAACGATAATACCTGTATGGCTAGGTTGTGAATTATGCAGTCGAATGAAGTCGCCTCGATTAATTGTTAATACAGCGCGGTTATCTGCGATCGCAAAGGCTAGTACGTCTTCATCGGGGATTCTTTGGTTTGCTTTTCCTGCTTCTTGGACTGTCAGAATATCATGCCCTAGTGCGCGTAGTAAGTTGACGACAATTCTAGGAAATTGCTCATCGGCATAGAGACGTGCCATGTTAAGCTGCCTCTTGTCTATGAATTGCCGCTTCTATTTCATCGATGTGAGTTTCGGCGTAGCGCCATGCGTTTACTAGGTCTGT
>JBJTVM010000164.1:0-10916 GCA_046081205.1 Pseudanabaena sp.
TAAAATTGTTTCAGTAATTTCCAATTTAATTGAGCTAGGTAAAACTTGATTAGCTAAAATAATTTCTTGAATCCGTTCTACAAAATCTGGTTGGATAACTTGAATTGTAGAAACATTAATTCCTAAAGTAAGCAATAGGGGATCAGAAAATTCTTGCTGCCATTGACGCAACTGTTTACAAGCCGTTTCCAGAACCCAATAACCTATCTGAACAATTTCTCCAGTTTCTTCTGCAATTGGTAAAAATTCCTGTGGAGAAATTAGTCCTTGTAATGGATGCATCCAACGTAGTAAAACTTCAAATCCTGTTAACTTATGTTGATGTAGTGAAACTATTGGCTGATAGGCTAGATAAAGCTCTTCATTGGCGATCGCTTGACGCAAATCAGATTCCAGTTGCCAACGTATTTTTGCACCTTGATTCATCTCATTTTTAAACAAAGCCTGTTTTCCCATACCAAAGTTACGAGCATTATTCATCGCGATATGAGCATCTCGCAAAATTTCGTTGGCATAAATATAGTCAACATCACAAATAGCTATACCAATACTAGCAGAGATAAAAAATTGATTGTCATCGATCAGAAATGGTTGTTTAATACTTGTAGAAATTTGACTAGCTAAGTCGATAACAAAATCTTCACCACCAAGATTATCCCTATCAATATTTTCAACTAAAATTGCAAACTCATCACTATCAATTTTAGCAATAGTAATATTGGCGTTACGATATGTAATTAGGCGCTTACTGATTTCTTGTAATAACTGATTACCAATTGAGACACCAAAATCATCATTAATTGACTTGAAGCGATCGCAATCTATAGATAGAACTGCAAAATTCCGTTTTGAGTCCGTTTGAAATTTTGCAAAAGCTAGATCTAGAGACTCCATTAATGAGTTTCGATTTGGTAAACCTGTTAATAGGTCATGAAGTTGATTATGATGTAGTTTAGCAATTATTTGATCTCTCTCAAGTCTAACTTCATTAGACTTAGCAAGTAATTGAATTTGATGAATGGAAATTGCTAGTTGAGTTCCTAGCTTTTCAAGTATTTCGATCTCCCAACTATGCCAATAGCGTGGACTATTATATTGATGAACTATTAATAATCCCCATAATTTATTACCTTTAGGAATACCAATGACAATTGTTGAATAGATGCCTAAAGGAGCAAGTGAGGATAAAAATCGGGGATCAACATCATCATCGTGAATGTTGGGAATAACCTGACTAATACATTTTTGAAAGCTTTCTAGCCATTGGGGATCAGTATAGACTGAAGGAAGTGATTGCCCTAGAAGTGAGTATTGAGGATTACTAACAACTTCGTATTGAACTGGTTGTACCTCTTCATCTTGATTAGCCAGTTGGTAGACAATAACTTGATCGCTTTGTAATAATTGATATGTTTCAAAAACAACGGAATCAAGCAATTCACCAAGATTTATTGCATGTCTCAGGCGTGCAAAAATTAAGGCTAATAAAGTATAACTCTCATCTTCATATTCATTATTTAATTCTATGCTTAGGATCGACTGATTAAGTTCTTTGATTTTTTGTCTAAGGCTAGTTACCTCTATATCTAAGCTATTAAAATATTTAGCTAAATTTGCACTGAGAGATTTAATATTCTGTAAATCGTCTTGCTGCTGTTCCGTTAATAATTCGGATTCGCTGATGCGATTTACACAACCTAATAAGGTTGATAATGTTTCAGAAAAAATTTCTCTCATTTTTAAAAAAAGCTTGCAGCGATAGTTTTTAAAATTAAACTATAACAGTTCTAAATCATTTGTGGATTTTTGAGAGCCTCAGAAGTGCATCCCTTTGAGGTGCGCTTCCACAACCTATTTAAGCTTTAAGAGATACAGAAGAAATTATGAAAGTGCTGCTTCGCCGCACTTTCATAATTTCTTCTGGGTTTTAAGTCAGCTCAACGCGCTGTAAAAACTTGGTAGATAGTTAGAAAACTAAAGAGATTACTAAGTATCTCTCTAGTTTTTTTATGAAGTTGTATCCTTGGGCAATTCTGCGAATTTATCAGTAAATATCTCTAACTCTATATTTGGATCATTCCGTAAGCTTAGCGATCGCTTGACACGCCCCAAATATAGTGGTTTGGATACTCCTTCGCGCACATGAACAACTGTTCTGGCATAAATAGTTAGTTGTGACTCACCTTGACCATTGCGCCCTGAAGAAAATAAGTTGCTACTAGCTTGTTTTAAAGTTGACTCAAGTTGCTCAGGGGTAATCGTTGGGGCGACAGCAATTGTTGCTTGCGGACCAAAGCGATCGTAAACAAGCTTAAATGGAACAGCTCCTTCAATAGACGAGCGGGTAATTGGTTCAAAGCTGAGAGAAAAAAGTCCTACAACCAAAACAACTGAAAATAGAGTTGCACCTACCATTCGATAGCGCCAACTCCAATTAAATGCCAAAGCTAGTCCTGTAATTAAGGCGCAAACTAGGACAAATATAACCATTGCTTGGGCGAGTTGACCAAATAAAGCAGGCGTTAGCGACATAAAATATTTTTTTGTAAATTGTTAAATAACTACTCACTTCATTTTATAGCGCTTTGCTCAGCAAAAGTCGCAAAAAGTAGAGATCCAGCAATTCTAAATTAGATACCCCGCCGTAATTGGACGGGGTATCTAATTTAATAAATCGATGTAATTCTCAATGATTGTTATATATTTACACGGTGTGCAACTATTTTTGAGCTATTGCCCTGAGGTTGTTTGAGCTACCGAAAATTCAAACTCCTCATTAGTACAGTACGAGGAACCAAGGGCAACCGCATAAAAAATTTACTGGAATACAATCGGATTATCTAGATCTTGACAGAAGTCAATATATGATGGCTCACTTTCGCTACCATCAGCAAACTGAGCCTTAATCCATTGTTTGCACGATTCATAGTTAGCAGATTCATCCCAGATCATCTTGGTATTTTCCCCCGGAACAATGCCTAAGCCAATATCAAACTCTCCCCAAGCCTTATTTGGCTCAGCCACCAACAACTTTTTGATTGTCGAATTGCTATTATTCTTAACGTAGAAATACCATTGCTCTGCAGAAGCAGAAGCTACATTTGCTACTAGACTTAAAGCAAGTACAGTAGCAGAAACTAGAAAACCTTGTTTAACCACTATCTTAAACTCTCTAAAGAAGCTCTAATTAGAACTATAAACTATAAAATTTAGTTTGTAACATATATAACATATATAGAGATGCATATAACTTTTCTATAACTTTTTCTTAATGCGTCTTATTCTCTTCCATTCTAAAAAATTAGCAATACCAATTCACTGGCAACACTTCTGTGGATTAAAAAACAAACCCTGTAAGGGTTTTACAAGCACAAAATGGCTTAGCCATTTTGTGCTTTGGTATAATGCGGCGCAAAGTAATGGTTATAACGAACTCACGGTATTTTTAGACTAAGAAGGGAGTAGCTGTGAATTTTATAGTTCAATCAATCCAATATCAGCCTTATCAATTGGCTTTCCGCGAACCCTTTCAAACTGCGGCGGGTATACTTGTAAATCGCGAAGGTTTTGTGATTGAGATTCGCGATCGCCTATCTGGTGATCAAGTTCAGCATATTGGCTTAGGTGAGTCTGCACCACTTTATGGGTTTGGGATGGAATCTCTACTCGAAACAGAACAAGCCTTAAAAGAAGCTCAGCGATCGCTGATTAATGCAAAAATCCAAAACGTCAAAGATATTGAGAAGATACTTGCAAAATATGATTCTACTCCTGCGGCTAAACATGGCATTGAATTAGCACTACTCAATTTATTATCTCAAACGCAAGATGTTTCTATTTCTCAATTGTTAGCTAATTCTTTTTTAGGAATAGTGCGAGATCAAGTTACTGTTAATGCGGTAATTGGAGCGACTGAACCTGAAATAGCCGCAGCAAAAGCAAGGGAATATATAGAACAAGGTTATCAATGTCTCAAAATCAAAGTGGGAACGCATGATTTTGGCATGGATTTGCGAAGAGTAGAAGCAGTGCGATCGCTAGTGGGGAATGATATCCAAATTCGGATTGATGCGAATCAAGGATGGTCAGTAAAGGAGGCGATCGCTAATTTAAAGAAACTGGAATTTTTGCTAATTGAATATGTTGAGCAGCCTGTTGCGGCTGCCGATTTGGAAGGAATGACAGAGGTCAGGCGATCGCAATCCATTCCTATCGCAGCCGATGAATCGGTTAATAATCTTGCTCAATTGCAGCAGGTGATTAAGGCTCAAGCTGCCGATATTATTATTCTTAAACCAATGGCGCTAGGCGGAATTATCACGGCAAATCGTGCAGCCGCGATCGCTTTTCAAGCTGGCTTAGATGTAGTAGTAACTACCACCATTGACGGGGCGATCGCCCGACAAGCTGCCTTTGACCTAGCTGCCGCTCTACCAATCAAGCGAGCTTGCGGGTTGGCTACAGGACATCTACTAATAGAGAATTAGCGCCAAGCGCTAACTCTCTATTCTATTTTGTCCGCCGAGATGATCCTGACTCTTGGAAAATCTGGACAGCGTTGAGAGGATCACTGCTAAAAGTACCAGAGCGATTAACTTTCTGAGGAGAAGCGTTGTAATTACCAGGAATCACTGGCTGAATCTCTTCAATGTCAAAAGTGATATTTTGAATTTTGAGCTCAGAATTAGGCAAACCTCTTTCTATCGAAAACTGATCGGTATTTGTGGGTGAGATTGGCTGACCTTGTGCAGGACGTAAGCGATCGGCATCACCTTGGCGTGGTTGTGTTGATTGTGCCATGACTGGACTCATTGCAGTGCTAGTGAACGCTAAAATAGCAATCGTTGAAAATTGAGAAATGCGTTGATGATGTCTGTTCATAAATTCCTCGCATTAGCAGTCAGAGACGTTAACTACAATAATTGCTCATTATATTGGACAAATCAAAAACCGAATAGGTTGCGGCGGTGCTTCGCACCGTCACAACCTATTCGGTTTTTAAAGATACGCTTTGCCAACTTCTAATCTTTAGGGTTAAGCGCATTTTTAAAACCTAAAACCAGCAAAATATTGGTCATTGTTAAAAACGACTCCGCGCTCCCATGCAACCAATCAACATTAGCTAAGGCTTCGTTATATTGTGTCTGAGCATAAATCCCTGCGGGTATCGTAATCGCCACAAAAACTAACGTCCCATAAAATCCCCAAAGTCCTAGCTTCGGAAATTGCTGAGATTTGGTCGCGAACCATAGGAACGCGAGGTAAGGAAATAGAGATAATCCAAATAAGGCTTCTTTAGGCATAATTTCATCCAGTTTTTGGTGCTAGGCAAAGTCAGCATCAAAAACTAACTCTGTGTTTTTGTTCTGGCAATTTTCCAAATAAAATAAGCCGCAATCGCTAAGGTACTATTGCCGATTAAGGTTAAAGCCGCTTGTACCGTCACTAGCCATTCCAACGAGTCAGCATTATCAAAAAAGTGCCAAGTCACGGCACACATAGCACTAACGAGGGCAGGAAACATCGCCCATGCTAAGTTGCGCCATCCGCGATCGGGATTTTGCTTGTCATATTGCCAAATGAGCCAAATGGCTAAAGTCCATTCGATCACACTAGAAATATGAATTACCCATGTGGGCAAAGATAAGGGGTGCATGGCTAATAGTTGTGGTGCTTCGTGCTACTAAAGTAGATGATTTTAATGTTTTGCTTCGCGCATGGTTAGAAACTCGCGAATTTGCCGATCGCTTGGTTGGGCAGTGATCGCGCCCATTCCTAAAGTCGTCAAAGCACCAGCAGCACAGGCATAGCCGATTACTTCATCCGTAAACTTAGGATCAAGGAGATGGGTAAGTGGACGATGATAGATTTTATGGATAAATGCTGCTAAAAAAGCATCACCTGCGCCAGTCGTATCGATCGAATGCACAGGATAGACAGGGTGCTTGCCTTGCTTTTCACCTAAATAGTAGCGACAATCTTGATCGCCATTGGTAATCAAAATTCCTTCCAAATGGCTATAGGCTTGGGCGATCGCAGCGGGACTAGTTAACCGAAACAGCAGCTTAGCCTCATCCTCAGTCATTTTCAAGAAATCGGTGTATTTTAGTAAAACTGGCAAAAGTTTGGCTACTTGCTCAGGATTTTTCCAGAACATCGCTCGCCAATTAACATCAACTATCACTTTGACAAAATTTTGCTCAGCAAGTTTTAGCGCTCGACCGATCGCTCTTGAGGTTTGTGGATTTGCTAAACCCAAGGTGCCTAACACCAAAAATTTAGCATCTGCAAATAAATGCTCAGGTAAATGTTCAGCAGACATCAAGGTGTCAGCAAATACCGTATTCGCGTCACCATTAAAGCGATCAAAACTGCGATCGCCATGGGCATCACGGGTGACATAAACCTCACGGGTAGTAGACTGAGGATGCACTTGCACGCCCGAAGTTTCTACCCCTGCCGCCCCCAATTGTTTGAGTAAATCATTTCCTGCGGCATCTTGACCAATGCAGCTAATCAAACTGACAGGAGTTCCCAGTTTGGCTAATCCACAGGCAACATTAGCAAGCGCTCCGCCAAAATAAGGTTTCCAAGAACTAACTTGGTCATAGGGAACGCCAATATCTTCAGCTATTTGATCGATTAAAACTTCGCCAAGGCAAATTACACGCGGCATAGGCGGACTTTACGAGGACAGTTTGGACTTTCGCGATTCAATGATACCAATAGCCGCATCCACTTTGTCAGGAAATACCACAACTAAACTACTTTGAGGGGCGCTATCCAAGGCGGCTGTGATGGCTTCCGATTCGTCAAGAATTGTAATACAGGGGATATTACTATCCACTTCTTCAACTCCTTGACGCAACAGGTCAGCTACTACACGAGGGGCGCGTCCCCGCAAATCCTTATCTTCTTTGACAAAAATGCGACTAAACATGGTCGCCGCCAGTTGCCCTAGCTCAATGATGTCCTCATCACGGCGATCGCCAGGTGCGCCAATCACCCCGATCGCTTCACCTTCCCACTTTTGAATAAAATCGGCGATCGCTTTAAATCCCGCAGGGTTATGGGCGTAATCAACCAGCGCATGATACTTACCTAGGTCAAACAAATTCATGCGTCCAGGGGTCTGCTCACTAGAAGCAACAAATGTCGCTAAACCTTGGCGAATTTGTTCAACCTGCACATCCTGAGCAAAGGCAGCTAAACTTGCCGCTAGTGAATTTTGAATATTAAAGGCAGCGCGTCCACCAAGAGTAAGAGGCACATTTATCGCCTTTTCAATCCGCAATTTCCAATCACCTTTCAAGATTGTCAGAAATTCTTCTTCATAGACTGCAGCAAGACCACCTTCGGCAACATGGGTCTTAATTAAGGGATTATCTGGATTCATGCTGAAATAGGCAACCTTCGACTCCACCTCTTGCGCCATCGCTACTACCAATGGATCATCAGCATTAATTACAGAGTAACCATTTGGTAAAGCGGTCTTCACAACTACACTCTTAAGACGGGCTAGATCCTCAATTGTGTCAATGTCACCAATACCAAGATGATCGGCGGCAACGTTCATCACCACACCAACATCGCAGCCATCAAAGCCTAAACCCGATCGCAAAATGCCGCCTCTAGCAGTTTCTAAAACTGCCACTTCAACTGTGGGATCACGCAGAATGACTTGGGCACTATAGGGGCCAGTAGTATCGCCTTTCTCAACTAAGCACTCACCTATATAAATACCGTCAGTGGTGGTGTAGCCCACACGCTTACCAGTTTGTTTGAAAATATGGGCAATTAGTCTCGTAGTAGTGGTTTTGCCATTTGTGCCTGTGATCGCAACGATGGGAACGCGAGTAGGTGATCCCGGTGGAAACAGCATATCGATAACTGGTGCAGCCACATTGCGGGGTGTCCCAATGCTAGGCGCAGTATGCATTCTGAAACCAGGCGCGGCATTTACCTCCACGATCGCCCCATTGACTTGACGCACAGGCAGAGAGATATCTTCCGTAACTACATCGATTCCTGCAATATCTAAGCCAATGATCCTTGCAACTCTCTCCGCTAGCCAAATATTTTCAGGATGAATCTCATCAGTGCGATCCACGGATACACCACCAGTACTGAGGTTAGCCGTTGCCTTGAGATAGCAGATCTGACCTTTTGGCGGTACGGAGTCCAACGTAAAGCCCTGTCTCGCCAAAATATCCATGCTGGTGCGATCGATCTCAATGCGGGTCAAGACATTATCATGACCGTCGCCACGACGGGGATCTTGATTGGTAATTTCAATCAATTGCGAAATTGTGGAAACGCCATCACCTGTGACATTTGCGGGAACCCGCTCGGCAACGGCAACAAATTTGCCGTTAATAACTAGCACACGGTGATCGCGTCCCGTGTGAAATCTTTCAATAATTACTTCTTCTGACACCTCTTGCGCCATATCAAAGGCAGCAATCGCCTCTTTGACAGTACGCACATCAATGGTGATCCCGCGCCCATGATTACCATTTAATGGCTTAATTACAATCGGAAATCCACCAACTTCAGCGATCGCATCTTCTAGATACTTAGGCGATCTAATGGTTGTCCCCCTTGGCACTGGTACACCAGAAGCCCGTAAAATACTTTTCGTTCCTTCCTTATCACAGGCTAGCTCTACTGCTAAGATCCCCGTTTTGTTGGACAAAGTAGCCTGAATTCGACTCTGATATACCCCATACCCCAGTTGAATCATGGCACGACTACCAAGCTCTAACCAAGGAATATTTCTGGCTTTAGCTTCAGCAACAATTGACTCAGTACTTGGTCCCAACTGACCATCAAGGCGAATATCCCTTAAATCCTTGAGGTCCTCTTGCAGCTCCGTAGTTGCATAGGTTCCCGTCTCTAAAATACTCGTACAAATTCTGATAGCGGCGCGGGCTGCATAACGTCCTGCTGCCTCAGTCTGATACTCAAATACTACTTGATAGATATTCTTTTCAACAGTCTGTCTAACAGCGCCAAAATCAACCTTCATGCCCACATAGCCTTGCAGGGCGATCGCAATATCTTTCACAACTTCCGCTAGAAAATCAGATTCACTAATATCTGAGCGCTGTGCAAGATCTTTCCCCGCTAGACTTGGTAACACTTTGCATAGGTTTTGATAAAAGCCAGTTCTTTGTACTTGAAAATCCTCTAAATCTAATCGCACAACTACAAGCTGATTTCGTTGGATACTCCAATAGTTTGGACCACGTAATGTCTGGATTTTAAGAATTTTCATAGTCAAGCGTTTTTAAAGGTGCATCCAATGTCTAAATGTCCAGTGCTTAATCGTAGCGATCTTGTGGATCTTCATTTTGTATAATTTGAACCAAAATTAGATCAGTTAACAATAACTTCATAGCTTGATCAACCGCTCTCACTTCCTTTCTCGTAATGTCTAAAGTGGTTCATCGGTATGTTGATGCTGTTGAGGCAAAGTCTCGATTCGACCTGGAATCGGCTTTTGATTGGGCTGTAAACCCGACAACATCCGTGAAAGTTGTAAGCCATCAAGGACAGGTTTAGTCTCCCGAATCTTGTGCCAAACTGAACGCGCCATTAGTAAAGAATGCCCTTGACGTTGGGCATGAATACTTTCTAAATAATCTTCACGTTCAGGCTGATAATCAGCCGAAGATATTTGGAGACTAACATGCTCAGATAACTTCTCAGGAGACTGCTTCGTGACAATTCGGGCAATTTGTGAAGTGAGTTCAGGATAAAGCCATGTGTAGGCGGGATGAACCGTGAGCTGGCAATGGTGAACTAGTTTTTCATTAGTCTGATTGACGGTTGGGCGCTGCAATAACAAATAAAAGTACCCGATCGCTGCTTTGCGTTGTGGCTCATAGACATAGCCCGACACATCCTGTAAATGATTAATCAGCAAGGAACTGTGGTTAACTAGTTTGTCAATTGTCTTAGCTCGAAAATCATCAACATTGAGATCGTAAACTTGGCGAATGTGTGGGGGCATCGCAGCGGTGTCAAGTTGATAGAGTAAGCTGGCATCAGCATTACTGACAGGCATCAAATTGGGCAGATCGGGAGAATGTTGAGCGAGTTCTTGCAGACTTGCTGTATCAATTTCCCAATCAGTAAATTGTGCCAGAGGCTGAAAGCCATTCTGACGATAGAGGGCGATCGTATCTTTTTGGTTAATGTCAACCTGCAATACCCAGGTTCGCGCCTCTAGGCAAGACTCTAGGCAATAGCGAATCAGTTGTGTGCCAACGTTGTGCAGACCATTCTGAGCTTCAGGAAGAACCACAACGCGATCAATCTGCCAAGTACTGCTGTTGTTATTAAAAGGTGAAACCCGAATAAAGCCTTGAATAGTACCATTAAATTCGGAGACATAGGCTCTTACATAGGGTTTGAGTAGGGTTTGCACAGGAGCAGGCAACCAACTGGCTAACTGGTGTAAGCTGATTTTTTGGCGACTGCGACAACCACTGAGATCACTGACCGCAATCTGTTCGAGATCATTAGGCGATGCAAATCGCTGAATAAACTCTAAGTCGCGATGTTGTAGCGGACGGATCGTATTACCAAGCACTGGAAAAGGTTGCATAGCTCTTATGCCAGAGAAAGAATTGAAAAAGCCTAGGGATATGTATTAGGTATCTAGCTTGGGAGTACTTAAAAAACAGAACAACCCATTGTTTAAGATTTTAATACATATTTTATAAACATCACCCAGAAAGATGAGGCTATACTTTAAAGTCGGTTCGACGAAAGCGAAAAAAGGTAAGAATCGCTTAGCGATTCTTACCTTTTTTCGCCATTTGCGGCGTGCTTTGCACGCCGCAAATGGCGATATCGAACTGGTGTTAATAACAGGAAAAAGTGCGATGTTTTAAAGATGGCATCTGGCG
>JBJTVM010000165.1:0-2637 GCA_046081205.1 Pseudanabaena sp.
TCAACCAGAAATCAGTCACTATGATCGCCAAAGTTTTACGGATTTTCTGGCACATCAATATCGTTGGGGACTGCATACATTTATTTTAAGGTTCCCTCAGTTTCAGCATCATAAGTTGGCTCGATTTCTGTTAATTATTCTATTCGTCTTGCTCCTACCAATTTTTGCGATCGCGGCAAGCATAATTACGATCTTGCCTTGGTTAAGGCTATCGCTAAAATATTGGTGGTATTTTCCGATGATCCTTTGTGTGTATCTATACAAAGGCTTGGCGGTTATTGTTGGCACATATAATCCTCAGCTTGCAACCTATGCAAAAAACAAAAAGCCCCTTCTCCCGAAAACATAAAAAATGCCGCGAAGCGGCATTTTTTAAAACTTCTTTTGGTTTAAAAGGTCAGCACTGTGCGAATCGCGTCGCCTCTGTGCATCATTGCGAATGCTTCGTTGATTTCCTCAATCGGCATTACATTTGTAATCAAACTATCGATATCAATTTTGCCTTCCATATACCAATCGACAATTTTAGGAACGTCAGTACGTCCCTTTGCGCCACCAAAGGCTGTGCCTTTCCAGACGCGACCTGTGACTAATTGGAAGGGACGGGTGCTGATTTCTTGTCCTGCACCTGCGACACCGACAATTACGCTGACACCCCATCCTTTATGGCAGCATTCGAGGGCTTGGCGCATGGTTTGGGTTCTGCCGATACATTCAAAGCTATAGTCTGCACCACCTTTAGTCAGATCAACCAGATAGGGAACGAGATCGCCTTCTACTTCTAAGGGATTCACAAAATGGGTCATGCCCATTTTTTCGGCAAGGGCGCGTTTTTTGGGATTAATGTCTACGCCGACGATCATGTTTGCGCCGACCATGCGACAGGCTTGGATTACGTTTAAGCCGATGCCACCTAGACCAAAGACGACAACATTGGAACCAACTTCAACTTTGGCGGTATTAATGACTGCACCGATGCCTGTAGTCACACCACAGCCGATGTAGCAGACCTTCTCAAAGGGGGCGTCATCGCGAATTTTGGCGATCGCTATTTCAGGGAGGACGGTGTAGTTGGCAAAGGTGGAGGTTCCCATATAGTGATGGATTTTTTCGCCATTGATGGAGAAGCGGCTGGTTCCATCGGGCATTAAGCCTTGACCTTGGGTGACGCGGATCGCTTGGCAGAGGTTGGTTTTATTACTGAGGCAGTAGGAGCAGTTGCGGCATTCGGGGGTGTAGAGGGGAATGACGCGATCGCCTGCTTTGAGAGAGGTAACACCTGCGCCGACTTCGACGACGACACCTGCGCCTTCATGTCCAAGGATGGCAGGAAATAGTCCTTCGGGGTCATCGCCTGAGAGGGTGAATGCGTCGGTGTGACAGACTCCCGTGGCTTTGATCTCGACGAGGACTTCTCCTGCTCTGGGGTGATCTAGTTGCACTGTCTCAATTTTGAGTGGTTGTCCTGCGGCGAAGGCGACTGCGGCTTTTACGTCCATGAGTCTTGTTGTGTCCCTGAGTTAATGTCTGACGATTTATTGGAGATTATATCGCGATCGCCTTTTAGTTGTTTTACACCAAATGTTTATCTGCTGATTTCAATAATTTGTTGTAATGAGCTTTGCAATGCTTGTATATCTATGGCTTCTAATTTGCCAAGTTTTTTAATGACAAGCCGTTTCTCAAGGGTGGTAATAATTGGCTTAATCACTGAAGATTTTAATAGTCCTGCTTTTGACCAATCAGTTATAAGTATTTCACCAAACTGCAATGGTGTTTTGACTTGGCTGGTGACGGCGATTATGATTATGTCTAGTTTTGACTGATTGTAGCTATCTGAACTGATAACGATTGTTGGGCGCTTTTTCGTGGTGGTTTGATCGGTAAAGGGGAATGGAACTAAAAGTACATCTCCAAAGTTATAGGTTGTCATATTCTGCATCTTCGGGGTTGTCCCATACTTTTGAGAAACTGGCTTCTGAGAGTTTGGTAGCAGCCATGGCTAGATTCTGCTCAGAGTTGGTTTGACGTTGATAGAGAAGGTCGATAAAGTCTTCTACTTCTATAATTTTGTCAGATGATAGGTTACGAATTTTTTCTAGTAATCTTTGTTCAATTGTAATTGTGGTACTCATTGATCTAAATAGTTTAATAAAGTTGTCAGTTCAGATATTTAGTATAGCCGAATTGCAAAAATCTCTTCCACTAACAAAGCTCAGATCTCCGACTTTTTATACATCGCTGCAAGCGGAGAGGGTATCATTTGCGGTTACCTGACACAGCCCAGATCCCCGACTTTTTTGGTGATGGATAAAGGTGATCTGTAGTTGCACAGAAAAAGTCGGGGATCTCAACCCTCGCAATTTACCCAAATCAAATTTTTTCCTTTTTCCTTTCTACTTTTTACTTGTCCTGAAGCGATCGCTGCAAGCGGAGAGGGTATCATTTGCGGTTACCTGACACAGCCCAGATCCCCGACTTTTTTGGTGATGGATAAGAACCCATTTAAGAATTGTCTAGATCCCCCCCAGCCCCCCTTAAAAAGGGGGGAGAATTTAAATTCTTCCCCCTTTTTAAGGGGGATTGAGGGGGATCTCTTGGGGCTTTTGACCGCAGAAAGTAATTCTTAAATGGTTT
>JBJTVM010000166.1:0-2634 GCA_046081205.1 Pseudanabaena sp.
TCCCATCAGGCGATCCCATCCAGAACGTTCCACTAGGAATATCCACCATCTCAGGCAAATTTGCAGGATTGAGCCAAGGGCTATATTTAAAACGACTGCGCTCCACAAATTGCTGTTGCTCATCCGTGAGGTAATCGTTAAGAGATCCTTCCACTTCTTCGATTTGTGCAACCACTCCTTCAGGCAATAAAAACTTATCTTTGCATTCTTGATTCTGCCACTGCTTGAAGTCATCATTGATCCGATCGCCAAGTCTTCGCAAATCCCGATCCTGCGATCGCCATTCTTTAAACATTTCCCAACCATCGATCAGCGCTTCATGCGCTAAATCCACCATTGCCACACCCTGTTCCTTATAGGCATTCAACAACCTGCCATCATTACCTTCTAAAGCGAGTAACACCAATTCAATCTCTTTCTTTTCATCATCATTCTGCCCATAAGCCACAAGTGTCTCACGTTTCGCTGGCTGCATTGTATCCTTCACATCCTGCCCAACCCGCAACAAATTCAACAAAATCCGCCGCATCCATTTTGATCTTGATTCCGATTTCTTCAATTGACTGGCATAAAGTTTATTGGCATGGTCATTTAACGTCCCCTTAATTCCTTTGAGAACATTGCGATAAATATCATAGGTCAGTTTGCCAGTCTGTTGATCTCGATGCGTCCACAACTCCTGAAGCGCAAACTCTAATAAAGGCAAACAATTCGGCTCATTCTCAATATCCGCCAAAATCGCATCAAGCAAACCTTCGCCTAACTCATATCCCTGTACCTGAGCAGGTTTAGCGATTGCCTCTTTAAATTCAGCCTCATTCATCGGTGAGAGCCAAACCATCTGCTCATTAATGATTTTGTCCAAATTCGCATCCGTACATTCCCCCAAAAAATCCGCTCGAATCGTTGCCACGATCACCAAATTCACTACATCCGCAGTTTGCGCCACATCCGCCAGCATTTTCAAAAACTTACGCTGCTCAGTTTTTTGCCGACAAATTTGCCGACAAAGGGTAAACACCTCCTCAAACTGATCGATCACTAACAAGATCGGCTTTTGCGGCATTAGCTCAACGGCTGCAAGCAAATCGCCATCATCTAGAAAATCTTCGATCGCTTCGATCTGATCTTGATCGGCATCATTCAACTTTTCAGTCAAAACCGTTTTTAACTGCCCTAAAGGACTAGTCCTCGGCTTCATCACAAAAACTTGATAGCCCCGATCTTTATATTCAGGCATCAACTTCGCACGCACCAAAGACGATTTGCCGCTACCAGAAACACCTACTACAAACACAAACGCCCTCTGTCCCAGTTTTTCTCTTAACCGATTCAAAGCCTCATCTCTTCCAAAAAACCATTTCGCCGTCTTCTCATCAAAAGCATTCAACCCCACATAGGGACAAGTTTCATCAACCTCTGATTTTGCAACCACCGCCCGATAATCAACAATTCGCAAAGCTCTTCCATAACCAAAACTAACCGCCTCCTGCCCCGTGCCGCGTAACTGCTCAAACACATAATCAAACATTGTGCCTGTATAAACTATTCCGCGCTCATTAGCACGTTCCCTCGCCAACCCACGCAACATCGCCCCCGTAAAAATGCTGTAGCTTTCACTTTTCATCGCATAGGCTTCTTCAAACTTCCGACAAGCCGACACCAAAAAATAATCCTTTGGCATCCCCTTAAAAGTATCCTCTGCGATCTCTCGTTGCAAAAATCCGTGACTCTCTTCCAGCAAAATCTCGCTGTGACAGGAATCCAGCAAAATTACTAGATTACTTAAATTTGCTTCACCACACAAACTACTCAAATCTTCTAATTCATAGCCATTCTCAATTCCTATAAGATCTCCATTTTTAATCTTTAGTATTGTGTCTGATAGTGCCAAATAGCCCCTAACTTTGTTAGATGTTCTCTTCACTACAACCGCATGACCAGAAAAATAGATAAGTGCCTCACTTTTATCTGCCTGTTTCATAAGACGCTTTAGCGCATCATCTAACTGCTCCGCCGTTACCTCCCCCATCAACACCTGAATATCTGCAAAATCACCATGCTGCTTCAGCAGATCGTTAACCGCTTTAGCATCGCCCTCAGTCTTAGAGAGATTACCAAGCGGCTTTTTATATGAAGCCACACCCACCACCAACCCATATCTAGCCATAACTTACCTGACTTATTGCGATCGCGACCTCGTGCAACTAGAATACAGGCAAATCTCACAAAATAGTAGTAACAATTGCTATGGCTCACAAAATTTATATCGAACAGGAAGATGGTGAAATTGTTGGCATTGAAATTGCAGAATCCGATGAGGATCAGCCAGTAAATACAAACAGCGATCGCGAGTCAAAAGGATTTAAAGAAGATGCAATCAAAAACCTGCAAGAAATCCATGAAACCATTCGCTTCTACACCAAATATGCGATCGGTGCATTCAAAAATCTCGGTGATGCTCAAGTCGAAGAAGTCAACCTCAAATTCGGTCTAAAAATTGGCGGCGAAGCAGGCATTCCTATTCTTACCAAAGCCTCAGCCGAAAGCAATTTCGAGATTTCCGTCAAATGCAAATTTCCACCCAAACCAACCGCTCCCGACTAAGGACTAAATCATATGGCATCAGGATCA
>JBJTVM010000167.1:0-12134 GCA_046081205.1 Pseudanabaena sp.
CTCTAAAAGATCGATTCCATTACCATCAAGCAAATTAAAATCCAGCAACACAATATCTGGACTATTCGATCGCCAAAGAGACAGAGAATCTTTGATGTTCTCAGATTCTAAGATCTGATAATTAGTAGTAACATCAGTTTGGGAGCATGTCACTTTTGCAAAAAGCGAGAGAAAGGAGGGAAAATAGAATAATTTAGAGGTCATTAAAAACATGACACCAGAACAAGCCGAGAAATTACAAGAACATGTGCAGGAGATCGCCAAAATACTTTACGCAAATACCGAACTAGAAGCGCTAAAGACATTTTCAGGGATCGAACAAGCCGTGCGAGAACAGATGCAACAGCATGTGATGCCCGAAGTAGGAATTTTTTTGTCTCAACAAGTACAGGAACAACAGAAGGACGAGAACGCAAGCTCAAAAGCATCCTTGGAGAAATAACTGTAACCACTCAACAAGCAGAGCAACTGGGAATTAAGGCACATACTCGTCTGAGTCCATATCTGGAAATGTGTTGTTTGCGAGTCAGTGCAAATAGCTCCTATGAACACACCGAAGCAGATGTGACAATGTTTACAGGAATTCGAGTCCCAGCCAAGACCCAACAGCGTTTAGTCCATCGACAAACCTTTGAATTACCCCAAGCAGAGCAAGAGATTAACGAACTGAGTGCAGATGGCGGGAAGATCCGCATCAGAACACCTCTGGGGGAAGAATGTCGATGGCTAGACTATAAAGGAGTGAGATTGCATGAGTTTGCTACTGGAGCTTGCTTTCAGGACAATCAGCAGTTAGTCGATTGGGTACGCCAGCAACCCTTGAGTACGCCAATAACTTGTTTAGGGGATGGACATGATGGAGTATGGAATTTGATTAAGCCCATGGCTACTGAAGAGCAACGACGTGAAATTCTCGATTGGTATCATCTGATGGAGAATCTAGAAAAAGTGGGTGGTTCAATACGTCGCTTAAACGATGCGAGAGCTTTACTTTGGAAAGGTAATGTTGATGATACTATTACTCTTATTGAACAGTGTAAACGCAGGCAGGCTATTAATTTCTGTGCCTATCTCCGAAAACATAGACACCGTATTGTCAATTATGAGTACTATCAGAGTGAGCAGATTTGTTCTATCGGGTCAGGAGCAGTTGAGTCTGCGGTAAAGCAGATTGACCGTCGCACTAAAATCTCTGGTGCTCAGTGGAACAAAGATAATGTCCCTCAGGTGCTTGCCCATCGTTGTGCTTATCTCAATGGTTTATTGGCTTTCTAGACTATCCAAAAAAAGTGACATGCTCCCCAATGAGTTTTATTGTTTGCTAAAATCAAAATAGTTAAGCTGTAAGCAAAAACATCATGCAAGCAACTGCAATTACTACCGAAATTGAACAAGAACTTGAGACACAAATTCGGCTTTGGTCGATCGCTGATTATCACCAAATGATTGAAGCAGGAATTTTGGATGAGGACGATCGCGTTGAACTTTGGGATGGAAAAATTATTTCTAAAAATCGAAAAAGTCCAATTCGAGCATCTAGCATACAGCGCAGTAGTAATTTTCTACTTGACTTGCTAGGCGATCGTGCCGAAATCCGCGTTCAGTTACCCGTGATACTAGGCAATGATTCTGAGCCAGAGCCAGATCTTGCCGTTGTGAAATTTGATGCTCATGAATATTCCTTTCGACATCCTGAAGTAGCGGATATTTATTTATTAATTGAAGTTGCTGATTCAACTATTGCTAAAGACCGCAAGCAAAAAGCACGTATCTATGCCAAAAATCGGGTTTTAGAATATTGGATTCTCGATTTACAGAAGCGGCAAGTTTATGTTTTCCGTCAACCAGAGGAAAATACCTATCGCGAAGAACTGGTTTTGAATAGCAGTGATAGTATCGCTATGCAAGCATTTCCTGATGTAGCGATCACGTTAGATGCTATGTTTCCTATTGCAGAGAATTTACAAAGTTAACTAGATATTCCTATGGCTTCACCTTGGGCGGGAGAATTAGAACTAGAATTTGCGAAACGGAATCACCAAACTGTATTAACCCGTAACTACACCGTCGCACCTTGGAAAATCCAGCGATCGCTTTATCCCGAAGGTGAAGAAGTTTGTCATTGCATTCTCCTGCATACTGCGGGTGGTTTAGTAGGAGGCGATCGCCTGTCTGCAAAAATTCATTTACAACCGCACACTCAAGCCCTAATTACTACAGCAGCCGCTAGCAAAATCTATCGCAGCACAGGCGCAGAATCTTTACAAAATCTCCATATTCACATTGACGAAGGGGCAAGCTTGGAATGGTTTCCACAGGAGACAATTGTATTTTCCGAAGCGCAATATCGCCAGCAAACCAGAATTGAACTAGCGCCAGCCGCCACCTTGACGATGTGGGAAATTGTCAGGTTTGGTCGCACTGCTCGCGGAGAAAAATTTCTAGATGGTAACTGGCGATCGCATACGGAGGTATGGCGTGATCAAAGTCCCCTATGGATTGATCGGCAGTATCTCAATGGAAATTCGGAAATGTTAGGCAGTCCTAATGGCTTAAATAACTATGCGATCGCCGCAAATTTCCTTTTTGTTGGCACTATTGTAGAACCTGAATTAATTATACAGATTCGCTCTACTTGGGAGCAAGGAAATTATCAAGGAATGTCGGGCGTTACGCGATCGCTGTCGGGTTTAGTTTGCCGCTATTGTGGTGACTCCTCCAGTGATGCGCGTAAATGGTTTCAACAAATTTGGCAGCTTTTACGTGTATCCTATAGGGATAGAGCAATATGCGTACCTAGAGTTTGGTAAGTTTGTAGTTTTGGCAAAGCCAAAACTACAAACTCAATAAATGCATACCTAGAGTTTGGTGAGTTTGTGATTTGGGCGAAGCCCAAATCACAAACTAAGTAAATGAGTTTGGTAGATATTCATGCAACTTACGCCTCAAGAAAAAGATAAATTATTGATTTTTACGGCTGCATTACTAGCAGAACGCCGTAAAGCTAAAGGTTTGAAGTTAAATTATCCTGAAGCGATCGCCTTTATCACTGCGGAGATTTTGGAGGGAGCGAGGGAAGGTCGCACGGTGGCTGAGCTAATGTCCTATGGGGCAACTTTGCTCACCCGCGATGATGTAATGGAAGGTATTCCTGAGATGATCCATGATGTACAAGTAGAAGCTACTTTCCCCGATGGGACAAAGCTTGTGACAGTACATAATCCTATTCGCTAACCAACAATCCAAATACTTTATGGAGGTCTGAGATGATTGCGATCGCAACACCCCAAAACAACCAAAAGTTGGCAGATGGAAACCCTAAGTTAACCTTTGACCAGTTTTTAAAAATATATCCAGAATATGGACATTTTGAACTGATCGATGGCGAGATAGTTGAGATTTGTGAAGTAGCATTTAAACGTACTCATGATGATGTTGGTGAATTTCTTGATAGACGCTTTTATCGAGAGGTAGAACGTTTATCTCTTAACTATGTAGTTAAAAGAGCAGTTCCCATAAGAAGTATCGACCAAGACGGTAATGAGCGTGGGCGTGTACCTGACCTAAGTGTTATTGATGAAACATCTTGGCGATCTAATCGTAGTGACTATAAAGAATTTCGCGACAAAATTCAGTTAGCAGTTGAAGTGGTTTCTACAAACTGGGAAGATGATTATGTTGACAAGTTTGAAGAATATCAACGCTTGGACATTTCTGAATATTGGATTGTGGATTATTTAGCGATCGCTAGTCGTGAATTTCTTGGTAATCCCAAAGTCCCCACAGTGTTTGTGAATTTGCTAGATGAAAATGGTAAGTATCAAACAACTAAATTTACAGGAGATGACAAAATTAATTCGCGGACTTTTCCTGAACTGGATTTAACTGCTGCCGAGATCCTCAATATCTAGCAAACAGATCCCCGACTTTTTCTATAAATTCTGAAGTTATCTGTGCTATCAACAAAAAAGTCGGGGATCTCAAGACTCAAATTGCAAACTATAAACTTTAATTGGAGAAAAACTTATGATTGTTGGTGAGATCATTACTCAAGAAGGTGATATTGAATTAAACGCTGGTCGCGAAGTGATTACGCTCAAGGTTGCTAATTCAGGCGATCGCCCGATCCAAGTTGGTTCCCATTTTCATTTCTATGAAACCAATCGAGCGCTGATCTTTGATCGCGATCGTGCCAAAGGCACACACCTTGATATCCCTGCGGGAACTTCCATCCGCTTTGAACCAGGGGACGAGAAAGAAATAAATCTCGTTCCCTATGTGGGTACTCGCGAGATTTATGGATTTAATGCTTTGGTCGAAGGTAAGTTAGAGGGATAGTCTATGACCACAACCTTTGCTGCGGAAAAATTGACACTCTACGATTTAGAAAAGTCGTTTGATTTAACTTTGTGCGATCACCCTGATTTTTTCCCAGAATGGCAAATTGATCATTTAGTAGTATCAGATAGTGAAAAAGCTCAATTAGACCGCATCAAAGCTAATTACCTCCATTTATCAAAGCGCTTAATGCTAGAAGAAATGGTAAAAATGGTCGTTGTGTCGCCACTTCTCGATATTGCAGGATTTTATCAGCCACCATTCTATTCCGTTGCCGAAAAGTCAATTAAAGTCTCTGTCAAAGATGAAAACTTAATAATTCGCGGCAAAATTGATGTATTAGTACTGCAAGATCGCTTTTGGGTTTTAGTAATTGAATCTAAACAAGTGGGAGTTTCATTGCAAAAAGGCATTCCTCAAGCTTTAGCCTACATGCTGGCTAGCCCTAATCAAGACAAAGATGTTTATGGAATGGTTACAAATGGTAGTAATTTTATTTTCCTAAAAATAGAATGGCGCGATAAACCTATTTACGGGATTTCCGATGAATATACGTTAATGCGCCATGAGAATGATTTATACACAATCTTGCAAATATTGAAAACAATTGGAACTGCAATTATTTAGGAATAAAAAATATGAGTTATAGAATGTCTCGCCAAGCTTACGCTGAAACCTATGGACCAACCGTGGGCGATCGCGTTCGACTTGCTGATACAGAATTATTTATTGAAGTGGAACGCGACTACACCACCTATGGCGATGAAGTCAAATTTGGTGGTGGTAAAGTCATCCGTGATGGCATGGGACAATCACCGATTACCAATGCTGATGGAGCCGTAGATGCCGTAATTACTAACGCACTGATCCTTGATTGGTGGGGTGTCATCAAAGCTGATGTGGGCATCAAAGCAGGCAAAATCGTAGCGATCGGTAAGGCGGGAAATCCTTACATTCAGGACAATGTAAATATCATTATCGGACCTGGCACAGAAGTCATTGCGGGAGAAGGACGCATACTCACAGCAGGAGGAATTGATACTCATATCCATTTCATTTGTCCACAGCAAATCGAAGTGGCGATCGCCTCTGGTATCACGACCATGATTGGAGGCGGTACTGGACCAGCCGTTGGTTCTAATGCCACGACTTGTACCCCAGGTCCTTGGAATATCCATCGGATGTTGCAAGCTTCTGATGCATTCCCAATGAATATAGGATTTTCAGGCAAAGGGAATAGCAGTAAACCTGAAGGGCTAGTCGAACAGGTGGAAGCTGGAGTCATTAAATTAAAGCTGCATGAGGACTGGGGAACCACTCCTGCGGCTATTGATAATTGTTTAAGCGTTGCTGATGAATATGATATTCAGGTCGCGATTCACACGGACACACTGAACGAAGCGGGATTTGTGGAAGATACGATCGCTGCTTTCAAAAACCGAGTCATTCATTCTTATCATACTGAAGGTGCGGGCGGAGGCCACGCTCCTGACATCATCAGAATTTGTGGTGAGGCTAATGTACTTCCCTCTTCTACTAATCCCACTCGTCCCTACACTCTCAATACCTTAGACGAACATCTCGATATGCTGATGGTTTGTCACCACCTCGATCCTAGTATTGCTGAAGATGTCGCCTTTGCTGAGTCGCGCATTCGCCGCGAGACGATCGCTGCTGAAGATATTCTCCATGATCTTGGTGCGTTTAGTATGCTTTCTTCGGACTCGCAAGCGATGGGAAGGGTTGGTGAAGTAATTATTAGAACTTGGCAAACCGCGCACAAAATGAAGGTGCAAAGGGGCGTTCTTTCTGGCGATGGCTCAGGGCGTGCCGACAATTTTCGCGCTCAGAGATATATCGCCAAGTACACGATTAACCCCGCGATTACTCATGGCATTTCTGAATATGTCGGTTCCATTGAAGTCGGTAAAATTGCCGATCTAGTTCTGTGGCATCCTGCCTTTTTTGGTGTGAAGCCAGAAATGGTAATTAAGGGCGGCTTTATCGCGTGGGCGCAAATGGGTGATGCGAATGCCAGCATTCCCACACCCCAACCTGTGTATATGCGTCCAATGTTTGGCAATTATGGCGGGGCGATCGCGCAGACCTCTTTCACTTTCGTTTCTCAAATTTCAATGGAGCGGGGTATTCCCGATCAATTGGGGTTGAAGAAACAGGCGATCGCGGTCAAAGGTGTGCGAAATATCAGCAAGCTCGATATGAAACTCAATGATGCTCTGCCGCATATGGAAGTTGACCCTGAAACCTATGAAGTTCGTGCCGATGGCGAGTTATTAACCTGCGAGCCTGCGTCAGTATTACCAATGGCACAGCGATATTTCTTGTTTTAAATTAACGTGAATTCGATATCGCCATTTGCTCCACGCGAAGCATGGCACAAATGGCTAAAAGTGGTAAGAATCGCTTAGTGACTCTTACCACTTTTAGCGTTTGTCAAATTGACGTTAAAGATGGCTTCACGCAAAACCTTTGCTATTTTGATGATAAGCATCGAAAAGAATAATGCTTAATTATTTGTAAAGTTTAGTACAATGCTTAACATTCCCCTAGAGTAAGTATTTATTCTCGTTGACATGACATTAGCCCAATTTCCTTGGCTTACCGCGATCGTTCTGCTGCCCCTCGTAGGCTCCTTACTCATACCCATACTGCCTGACAAAGAAGGCAAAACTGTACGCTGGTATGCATTAGGCGTAGGCATCGCTGACTTCATTTTGATGTGCTATGCCTTTTGGAAGAACTACGATCCAAGCAGCACGACATTTCAACTCACGGAAAAGTACACTTGGATACCCCAATTAGGTCTTAGCTGGGCAGTTTCGGTCGATGGCATCTCCGCACCTCTAGTGCTGCTAGCTGGACTAGTCACCACTCTTTCTATTTTCGCGGCATGGCAAGTAAATATAAAACCTCGCCTTTTCTACTTCTTGATGTTGGTGCTTTATTCTGCACAAATTGGTGTGTTTGTTGCCCAAGACTTATTGCTTTTCTTCATCATGTGGGAAGTTGAACTAATTCCCGTTTATCTGCTCGTTTCGATTTGGGGAGGTCAGAAACGTCAGTACGCGGCTACCAAATTTTTACTTTATACTGCTGCCGCATCTATCTTCATTTTAGTTGCTGGCTTAGCGATGGCTCTCTACGGTAATAACCTCACCTTTGACATGGCTGAGTTAGCTATGAAAGAGTTCCCTCTTGCTTTAGAACTTCCTCTCTACGCAGGTTTATTAATTGCCTTTGGAGTTAAGCTCGCGATTTTTCCTCTGCATACTTGGTTGCCTGATGCCCATGGTGAAGCTTCTTCTCCCGTATCAATGATTTTGGCAGGCGTATTGCTAAAAATGGGTGGTTACGGTCTAATCCGTCTGAATATGGGATTACTTGACCATGCCCATGTTTACTTTGCGCCAGTTTTGGCAATGCTCGGTGTCATCAATATTGTTTATGGTGCTGTGAATTCCTTCGCCCAAGTCAATATGAAACGCCGCCTTGCTTTTTCATCGGTGTCGCACATGGGATTTGTGCTAATCGGAATTGCATCGTTCACTGACTTGGGAATTAGTGGCGCGATGCTGCAAATGCTTTCTCACGGGTTGATCGCTTCTGTGTTGTTCTTCCTAGCAGGTGTGACTTACGATCGCACCCACACAATGCTAATGACCGAGATGGGTTATATCGGTAAGGTAATGCCCAAGGTATTTGCACTATTTACTCTTGGGGCATTGGCTTCGCTTGCACTTCCTGGAATGAGTGGGTTTGCTAGTGAAATCTCGGTCTTTGTCGGAATGACTTCCAGTGATGTTTATAGCTCTACCTTCCGCACGGCGACCGTGTTTCTAGCCGCAGTTGGTGTAATTCTCACGCCGATTTATTTGTTGTCGATGTTGCGTCAGATTTTCTATGCTTCCGATGCGAATCCTACCTGTGATATCAATCCATCCTGCGATATTTCGGACATCAGTCTCAAGGCTCAAGGTAACCAAGATGTAGTTTGTTTTGGTACAAATTGCGTTTTGCCCAGTGAAGCTGAATTTACTGATGCCAGACCTCGCGAAGTGTTCATTGCCGTTTGCTTTTTAGTGCCGATCATTGCGATCGGAGCCTATCCTAAGATAGCAACCAATCTCTATGATGCAACCACAACTGCGATCAATTCACAGATGCGTTCTGCCCATGAGCAAATTGCTTTGATCAGGCATAATGGTACTTTTGCTGAGCAATCTTCTTTCCCTAGACTTTCCGAAGCCAGAAGCAAGGCAGTTATAGCAAATAAGTAATAATTATCTAATTAACGTCATTTAGATGAAAGCGAAAAGTGGTAAGAATCGCTTGGCGATTCTTACCACTTTTCGCCATTTAGGGTGTGCTTCGCACGCCCTAAATGGCAATATCGAATTCACGTTCTAATTAATCTAATTAAATTTGACAAGCGATCGCCTTTAAAGAATTTTGGCGTAATGAGGTACGGCGCTTCGTACTACTCCTCGCTTCTTAGGTTTTGATTTGTCCTTAGCTATCTCTTGCATTGCTACAAAAAAGGAGCCTTGAAAGGCTCCTTTTTTATCTTTTATTCCTAATTACGGCGAATCTTGGGAACTTGGCGAGTAGCGAGATCGCTCTCAGCTAAAATTTGCTTGACTTGAGGTTGCGACAGGACTATTTGCACATCAGCAATCAGCCGATCGCCCCAGAGATTTTCAACTAGATATGGGATTTTGCCATAGCGTGGATCGATTTTCATGGCTTCGACAGCGAGTTCAACAGCCTTAGTGCGATCGCCTTTACGATAAAAAGCGGTGGCGAGGGCGAGGGTTGGCTCAGCCGCAAGAAATTCGATTTTTTCTGCTTGCTTTAATGAGTTTTGCCATTTATCGATCGCCTGATCGACATTGCCGCGCTCATACTCAACTAAACCGATGTTATTGGTAGCAGCCCAAAACTTGTTATCGATTACGAGGACATCATTGTAAATAGTCACCGCTTCGTCATAACGTTTGGTCAAAAAGTAGGCATTGCCAAGATCAAATAATGCTGAAGCTGCCTTTGGATCAAGAGTTAGCCCTTGTTTAAGATTACTAATTGCTTCAGGATAATTTTTGTTGCGAAGATAGGCTGCCCCCAAGCTAAATAAAATTGTCGGCTCATCTTTTTTGAGATTATGCGCCAATTTTAATGAGGCGATCGCTTCAGCATATTGCTCTTTACGAAGATAGATACTACCGAGAATACCTTGAGTTTGAAAAGCTTTGGGTGCTAGTTGGGCGGCTAGTCGAGCGCGAGGTAAAGCCAAATCGTACTGCTCAAATTGAGCGAGTTGGGCTGCTTCCCTTGCCAAGTTGAGCGCTTGCTCTTCTAAGTTTCCAAAATTAATTCTTGTTGTGTGGGGCAGAAGAGCTTGAGCGCGTAGTGGAGAGGCTCCAACGCTAACCGAAGCAAGTATTGCCAACAACCAAATTCGATGACGCACAGGTATAACTCTTACCAATTCTGAATGTTTTGCATATATTTCAAATGATAGCGCTTCTTTCTCAAAACTGATTTTAGGTTTGCACAAAACCCAGAAAATTAGATCTCCTGTGTACACAAAAGTTTCACCCCCCCTTTAATTCCCCCTTGCAAAGGGGGACGACTAGAAATTTTATTTCCTCCCCTTTGCAAGGGGAGGGCTAGGGAGGGGTTATGGACGAGTTTTTACAATAGCCTTGTTATGCATACTAGGGTAGGAAAATTAAAGAGGGGCGCAAAGCACCCCTCTTTAATTTTCTGGGTTTTAAAGATTTTTTGAGTAGCGATGCTTGCTAGAATATCTCTAGAATTTTTGTTTGATTTATTAATCATATTTAAGAAAACCGCTATGGACTTCCTAAACCCCGTATTTTCCGCATTTTCCAGTATTAATTTTCAGCTAATTTTCCAATTAACTTGTTTAGCGCTGATTGTCATTTCTGGCCCCGTCATTATCTTTTTGTTATCTGCTAACAGTGGCGACTTGTAATTAAACAAAAGTTTGTTTAATTAAAGGAGGGTGCAAAGCATCCTCCTTTTTTTATGAGCGCAAAGTGATGTAGTTACTGGCGATGCGGCTGGAAATACTAGATGCAAAATCGATAAAGAAGCGATCGCTTTGTAGGGCGTTGAAGGTTTTTTGACATATTTGTTGCAGTGTATTAGTCATTGCAGGAGCAGATTGGGCTTCAGGTTGCTGCTCTAGATATTCCACAAAACTCATGCCACCAATGTGGGTTAGATAAGCAGCCGTAACTGCTTGTATTGAGCCACCGATCGCATAGGTGAGGGCATTTACCTTAAAGCAAGAGGCGATCGCGGAACTTGCTATTTCAATACAGCCAAGTTGCAATAATTGCTGGGCTATGATCATCGCAAATTGTTGAGCCTGTTTGAAGTTGAGGGGACGATCGTAAATTTTGGCAAGATCCATTAACATTTGTGTATTGATGGCGGCTCCAGCCAACAGATCGATTGCAGGGATGGGATTCGCAAAAACTGTTGTAGCAGCAATTAATTGATAACGATTAATGATTGTGGATGCATCTTGGCGGCGCTGATGATTGATTGTGCCATTGATTTCCTGTAGCAAATTCTTGATTTGCAGATGGGTATTGTGAATCAGCAAGTCTTCCCACTCATTAGAAAGAATTGTTTCAATGCGTTCTTTTAAAGCGGTCACATCGGGCGGTAGATCTTCCCACCATTCTTTGATTGCAGCATTGTGAACTGAATCTTCAGCATTGGCATATTGACGTACTTTAATGGGACTAGGCTGAGCGGCGATCGCCACAATATCGGTGGAGGCTAAGAAGTGCTGCGTACGTTCTTTGAGCTTAGCTAATATATTTTCGCGATCGCTTGGTAAGTATAAATCCGTCTTGTTAAAAACAAGAATTACACGCTTACCTAAACCAGCAAGTCGTTCAAGTTCGCTATATTCGCTATTGGTTAAATCACCCGCCGTTACAAAAATCATCAGATCGGCATTCTGGGCAACTTGCAAAGATTCGATTTCCCTCTGTTGCCCCACCGCTCCTATTTCTTGGGTTCCTGATGTATCAAGTAAAGAAATTTGGCGTTTTACTTTGCTTTCGCTATGAATGGGAGTTATACCAACAGGTGAGACATCAATTCCTTGAAAGGCATATTCTTGAGGCGCGATCGTTGTGCCAATTGCTGCCCCTGTTTTACCTGCCTTACGTCCCAATAAAGCATTAATTACCGAAGTTTTTCCTGCGGAGCCTGTGCCAAAAACGACAATCTGAAAATGATTTTTTTGTAAATTACTTGTAATTTGCTGCGCTTGTTGTTCTAAGGTGATGCGCTTACTGGGATCAGCAATTTTGGTGATCAACCTTTGTGCTTGCTGTAATTCTTTAAATAGATAACCGCGATCAATTACTGTCGGTTGCTCTAAACCTGATGCAAAGCTCTTTCGCACATTCACAAACAAAAGTGTGCCGCCGATCATTAGCGTGCTTATGCTCAGTAAATGCCAGTCATGCTCAAGGAAAAATAAGGTATTGGCGATCGCGGCAACACTGACAATCCCCACACCTAACATCCATTTTTTTGTCAAAAATTTATGAGACAAAACAGCGCGATAGTTCAGCATTCACAACGTAATTTTGAAAATTTAATCTTAAGTATCTTAAGCGAACAGTTTTACCATAATCGTCAAGATAGCAATAAAAATTTTATAGCAATCTCCGACCGAAAAAGCAGGGCTAACGATAAATAAAGGCAGCGCTTCGCACAGCATTTAT
>JBJTVM010000168.1:0-16981 GCA_046081205.1 Pseudanabaena sp.
CTACTCCGTCGAACTCACGTCAGTCTAGTGGGGTACGGGTTGGTTGACCCGCCAAAGGCAGGTCAACCAACCCGTACCCCACGTCTACCAAAAACCTAGAAACCGACCTCCAAAAACTACTACAGTACTTCGCGCCCAAACCCAAACCAAGAAAATCGCTGAAAGTTTTGCAAAGCAAAACTTTCAGCGATTTTCTTGCGGTTCGTTTGATCGGTAATCAACACTACTTCCCAAAGCAAAAGCAACTAAGGAAGATGACACACTCGTAGCTCAAAACTCAAGTTATACAGTTTGCGTAAATTACAGACTTCATAATCATTGATATTCGTGTCATGTAATTCCAGATTATAAAAGTCAACAAATTCTTCTGCAAAAAGAGGACCCGCGTGCCAAGTGCCAGCATTGAGTTTAATAAAACAATTGCCTGTAATCCGAAATGCGGCAATTTGCTCTAAATTAATTTGCTCAGGTACTGAAGCGGGGGCAACTGCCATAAACCATTCCTTACCGCCAAGGGAACCAAGACATTGTGTACATTGCTGATGCCGTGCCAAGCTATGAAATTTCAGACCAGCTTTGCGGAGATTCATAATGTAAAAACGCGGAATCCCTACCAAAGATAGTTGAGCATCATCTTCATCAAATTGCTTACCATCGTCTGTAGGAAAAATTACCTGACCGTAGGGCTGAAAGTTTTCAGGATTAATTAATTGTGGAGTTAGTTGAGTTGGTAAATTTGCGATCGCCATATAAAAATGCTTTAAGCCTGTTTGAGATTCAAAGCTTCAATCATGATCCGAATATTTTCAGCTTGAATTTTCACTGTTTCCGCTTGCAGTTGCGCCGAAACTGCATAGCGATCAGCAGTTGCACTTTGCTGTTTAGTGACTCCCTTGAGTTCGTGTAACTCATCTTTGATATCGACCACATCAAGGGCAACCACATCACGTTGGGTGTAAAGATGCTCAATCAGACTATCAAGCCTACTATTAGTAGCTCGTAATTCTTGATTAGTAGTGCGTAATTCTTGACGCAATACTCGCGACTCTTCGGCAAGAGCAATCAAAGCACTCTCTACACGATCTAGTCTATTGTTTATTTCTTGAGTCATTTTTTGCTCCCTTGGCGCACAACTCAATTTTACACCTGATGCTTTATACCTGATGTAAGCCCATCATAAAGTACATCAAAATGCGCTTAAGTGGGGAGATTTGCAGCAGTAGCAACCCAAAGCGGCGTAAGACTTTGAAAAACCAATTATGGTTAGAAAATAGGCGATTAGAAATATCAGTTAGCAAAATTACGCCGAGGTTATCCCATTTACGTTTAGCCTCATAACGCTTTAACACCGCGATCACCCCTAGATCTTCCTGATTTTGATGGGCAGCTTTTAACACCTTGGCTAGAGCATTGACATCACGAATACCGAGATTCATCCCCTGACCTGCGATCGGGTGGGTAGTATGCGCTGCATCACCAATTATGGCTAAACGAGGTTGAATATAAGTCTGGCTATGCATCCAACGGGGAACATAATTAGCACGTTCACGGGAAATAACTTGAATTTTGCCCAGTTTTTCCATCAGGGGATGACCAAAGCGTTGCGTTAACTCTTGGAGAAACGTAGAGTCATCGAGAGCTAGTAAATGAGGCGTTTCCTTAGTAGTAGCAGTCCAGACGATGCAGGCGCGATCGCTACCTAGAGGCAAAATCGCGAAGGGTCCACTGGGCTGAAATCTTTCATGGGCAAAATTGTGATGGGGCTTTTCTGATTGAATTGTGGTGACGATGCAGGTTTGCGCGTATGGGCGTTGATCGATCGCAATATTGGCTAATTGCCGTACTAGCGATCGCCCACCATCAGCGCCCACTAATAATTTTGTTTCTAGATATTGCTCACCGATGTCGGAGCTTATTTTTACGCGCATGACATTGCGGTCTGTAACCTCCTCAATATCTAAAATTTTGGCAGGACAAATTAATTCTAAATTTGGGCATTCCCGCGCAAATTCCCAAAGCGCAGCCAATGTCACCGAATTTTCGACAATATAGCCTAAGGCTTCTTGCCCCATATCTTCGCGCCGCAATTGCACTTGATAGGGCAAATCACCTTCTGAGACTTGGATCACATGCATTGGCGTAACTCCACGTCGCTGCATTCCACCCCACACGCCAATATTTTGCCAAATCTGACTCGAGCCATAGGCGATCGCACTAGCACGACCATCGGCAGTAAATTCTCCGCGCAAGAAGTTACCATTAGCTTCAATAATTCCCACTTTGAGATCAAGGTTTGCCGCGCAGTTTTTATCACCTAGTGCACAGGCTAAACTCGCGCCCACCATACCAGCACCCACAATCAAGACGTCAAACATCGGTTAAGCTATTTTTAAAATTGTTTTCATACCTCTTATTATCGTCACTTTGTAAAGAAATATTGCAAAAACAAATATATTTTTAACCTTAGTTTGCATGAAGCAATCTAAATTATTCTCAATCCCAACTCCACACCTTAATGAATATTAAGCAAAAGTCATGCAGATTACTAGCAAAAACCGCTACAACTAACAAACTAGTGGACTGGTATGGTATAGAAAACAATAGAGATTTTACGCTTGATTCCTACATAAGATTTCAGACCCTGTAACTACAGCAGTTAATAACTTTGTTATAGTGCTTTTCAATCAAGCGAGGTACGTGTTGTTGTTCCCGCCTAAGGCGAGAACAACAACACGTACTTCACTGGACTGATAAACGCTATAAATACAGTTCAACACAACAGTTATTAATTGCTAGTTGAGTGACAGAAGAGTAGATCTTAAGGTGGGAAGGTTTTGGACTAAAAAGAAAATTTTGGAGAAAGTTGGATGAGTTCCCCAGCAGCACTGTCAGCATCATTGGTACAGATAGTCAATATAGAGAGCGATCTGCGTGCCGCTAATTCTCGTTTGCGATATCGTCTAAAGCTGGTTGAGGATCTGTGGGAATCAGTCTTATTAAGAGAAAGCGGTCAAGAATTAGTCGATTTATTGCGCCAACTGCGAGCAATGTGTTCTCCAGAAGGGCAGGCCCCTGAGTATCCTGCTCAAGAAGTTTTAAAGGTAGTCGAAAGCCTTGACTTGCATCAGGCAACTACCGCCGCCCGCGCCTTTGCTTTGTTTTTTCAGTTAATCAATATTGTTGAGCAAGACCACGAACAGGAGCAAACTAGTATATACAGGGTTAGCCCGATTAATAGCGAAACTGAATATCCTGTGGGTACATTTCGTTGGCTATTTCCTGAACTGAAGAAATTAAATGTACCGCCACGACAGATCCAAAAGATTTTAGATAATTTAGATATTCGCCTCGTATTTACCGCTCACCCCACTGAAATTGTGCGGCATACTATTCGCGAAAAGCAACGCACGATCGCCAAAATGCTCAAGGAGTTGGATCGGCTGATCGGCTTTAAGGGGGATGAATTAGCACCACAGCCGATCGCCTTAAACTGGGAAGCCGCCTCACTGCAAGAGCAAATTGCTGAAGAGATTCGGCTCTGGTGGCGCACGGATGAGCTAAACCAAATCAAACCTACAGTTCTAGACGAAGCTGACTATACACTGCACTATTTTGAAGAGGTATTATTTGATGCGATCCCCGTACTTTACGATCGCATTGGGTCGGCAGTTTCTAGCACTTTCCCTAAATTAAAGCTACCTCGCTACGATTTTTGCAAGTTTGGCTCTTGGGTTGGGAGCGATCGCGATGGCAACCCCTATGTCACCCCCGAAGTCACATGGCAAACTGCCTGCTACCAGCGTAATCTCGTATTAAATAAATATATTAAGTCTGTTAGTCATCTCAGCCGCTTACTGTCACTATCGCAAAGTCTCAGCGATGTTTCCCAAGACTTGCTAGATTCTCTTGGTGACGATCAAATTCACCTACCAGAGATTTACGAAAAATATTCGATCAAATTCCGCCAAGAGCCTTATCGCCTCAAATTAGCCTATGTCAAAAAGAGGCTCGAACGTACCCGCGATCGCAACCAAAAACTACGCCATAGTGGCTGGCAAGCCTCAGAAATGGAGTTATCCACACATGGACAGGAACATCAGCTTTATACACATATTTCTGAATTCCTTGCGGAGCTAAAGCTAATTCAGGCAAGTTTAATCGAAACTAAGCTCAACCCCAAACCCCTCGAAAACCTGATTCGCCAAGTTGATGTCTATGGGTTTCATCTTGCCCACCTTGATATTCGGCAAGAAAGCACCCAACATAGCAACACGATCGCCGAAATCGCCGAAGCGCTTCAACTATTGCCCAAACCCTACGACGACCTAAGCGAACCTGAAAAGGTGGAATGGCTGACCCAAGAGCTAAAAACTCGTCGTCCGATGATTCCTGCCAAGTTAAACTTCAGTGCCAAGACTAACGAAATTATTGAAACATTTCGGATGGTGGCTAAAGTTCAACAAGAATTTTCCGTTGATATTTGCCATAACTACGTGATCAGCATGAACCGTAGTGTCAGCGATATTCTCGAAGTATTGTTACTAGCTAAAGAGGCGGGGCTTTACGATCCAGCGACGGGCAAAGGGTCGCTTAGTATTGCGCCTTTATTTGAGACGGTAGAGGACTTACAAAGCGCCCCGCCGATCATGACCGAATTATTCGAGTTACCCCTTTATCGTGCTTATCTAGAAAGCCACAATCATCTCCAAGAGGTGATGTTGGGTTATTCCGATAGCAATAAAGATTCTGGCTTCTTAAGCAGTAATTGGGAAATTTATAAAGCGCAGCGTGCTTTACAAGATGTTTGCCAAAAATATCAAGTCGAGCTCCGCATGTTTCACGGACGTGGCGGCTCGGTCGGTCGTGGTGGTGGCCCCACCTATGAGGCAATTTTGGCGCAACCAGGACGCAGCATTGAGGGACGAATCAAGATTACTGAGCAGGGGGAAGTTCTTGCCTCCAAATATTCGCTACCCGAAATTGCTCTTTACAATTTAGAGACGATCGCCACTGCGGTGATTCAAGCAGCGCTATTACCTAGTAGTACTGATACGCTCGACTGTTGGCTAGATACGATGGAGAGCATTGCCGTGCGATCGCGCCAAGTATATCGACATCTAATTTACGAGCAGCCCAATCTGGTGGAATTTTTTCACCAAGTCACGCCAATCGAAGAAATCAGCCAGTTACAAATTAGCTCTCGTCCCGCAAGACGTGCAGGCAAGCGAGATTTGGCAAGCCTTAGAGCCATTCCTTGGGTGTTTAGTTGGACACAGAGCCGATTTTTATTACCATCTTGGTATGGCATTGGCGCAGCCCTTGAGGAATTTCTCCAACAAAATCCTGAGGGTCATCTATCACTGTTGCAGTATTTTTATAGCAAATGGCCCTTCTTTAAAACGGCAATCTCCCGTGTTGAGATGACAATAGCAAAAACTGATTTACAAATCGCACATCACTATATGCGTGAGCTAACCAGAGATGGCTACGAAGAAGTATTTGTAGAAGTATTTGCAGAGATTCTTACCGAGTATCAACGCACTCGCACAGTAATCAAAGAAATCACTGGTCAAAAACAAATGCTGGATAGCGATCGCGATTTACAAAGATCAGTGCAGTTACGAAATGGGTCAATTGTGCCACTTGGATTCATCCAAGCATCGTTGCTCAAGCGTCTGCGCCAACATCGTCCTGATACTGTCGATCTGCGATCGCGCTATTCTAAAAATGAATTATTGCGTGGTGCATTACTGACGATCAACGGCATTGCCGCAGGGATGAGAAATACAGGCTAACCATAGAAAGCGCCCTAGCTTAGGAGTGCTTTCTATTTAGAGCGCAAAGCGTTATGCATCCATGTTACGATTTTGGACAAACTGAGCGTGTTTACTGAGCGTGTGTGAGGAGTATGAGCCCCAATCGTAATTTCCACGATCCCATAAGGGTTGGTGTTATAGGTATCGGTAATATGGGGCAGCATCATGCAAGGGTGCTCAGCTTACTCAAAGATGCAGAGCTTGTTGGAGTATCTGACGTAAGTCTAGAGCGTGGACGCGATACTGCTAGCAAGCATCGTGTGCTTTTCTTTGAAGATTACCGAGATCTTTTACCTCTGGTTGATGCCGTCTGTATTGCAGTCCCCACAAGGCTACATTATGATGTCGGCACAACTTGTCTTAAAGCAGGCGTTCATGTCCTCATCGAAAAACCAATCGCTGCCACCATCGAAGAAGCCGAATCCCTAGTTAAAACTGCCACTGAACAAAATCGGATTCTCCAAGTTGGACATATCGAACGTTTTAATCCTGCGTTTCAAGAGCTAAGCAAAGTTTTAAAACATGAGACGATTTTGGCGATCGAAGCTGATCGCATGAGTCCTTATTCACAGAGGGCTAATGATGTCTCGGTCGTATTTGATCTGATGATCCACGATATCGACATTATTTTAGAGTTAGTGCCATCAGCAATTGTGCGTGTTTCAGCCCATGGTAATCGAGTTTCGCCTGAGTCTGAGTACCTTGACTATGTAACAGCCACAATTGGTTTTGAAAATGGTGTGATTGCTACGCTGACTTCTAGTAAGGTAACCCACCGCAAAAAACGCAAAATTACGGCTCATTGCACTAACTCGCTCACCGAATCTGATTTCCTGAATAACGAAATTTTGATTTATCGTCAAACTACGGCTAACTGGACAACTGATTATGGTCAAGTCCTTTATCGTCAAGATGGCTTTATCGAAAAAGTTTATACCAGCAATATTGAGCCACTACATGCGGAGTTAGAGCATTTTGTTGCCTGTGTGCGCGATAAAGCTCAGCCCTCCGTCGGCGGCGATCAAGCTTTAAAGACTTTGCGTCTAGCTAGTTTAATTGAGCAAACGGCTCTTGATGGTCAAATTTGGCGAAGCTGTGATTTGCAACTACGCGAAATAGCTGCGGCAGGGAACTATTAAATCTATAAAAAGAGAAGCGGTGCAAAGCACCGCTTCTCTTTTTTGTTGTGAAGTTTCTTTGATATGGGTCACCCATTAGCATGATTGTAGAGAGATAGAATCTCATTAAAAGAGCGAAAACCCTTACCTAAAAAGGATTTTCGCATTTTTTAGCGCTATGGGAACTATGGGAACAATGCCCATTCTCTCCAGTCAAAAGAGTCATATCAAACAGCAAACCAATGCAGGAACTCCAAATCATGAAATCTCCAAAAAACATCTACTCAAAACTCTCTTTAGGAATTGTGATCGCTACTTCTGTTGTTACCTCTTTTAGCGCGATCGCCTCTGCCGAACCAGTAAAAGCCCCTGGTAGCTATGTAGGTGCTGGTATTTCCCTCCAGAGCTTTGCCACAAACCCTTCAGTAGTTGGCGCAAACTTAGCAGGTCGCTATAAATTTGACGGTGTGCCTATTTCGGCAAGAAGTTCTGTTCTATTTGGTAATGGTGGAACTTCTGTTGTACCTACTGTTTCCTATGATTTGCCTGTAGGCGATCGCACTAATGTTTATCTTGGTGCTGGTGCATCGTTTAAAGTTGGTGGAGATAGCAGCTTAACAGGCAATCAGACCTCCTTCGCTTTGCAACCTGGGATAGAAGTCAGCCTTAACAGGCGCGTTCTACTTTATAGCAATGCTGTAATTCCATTTAATGGTCAAAGCAATGGCTCAGCAGGCACTTCACTCCAAGCAGGTGTAGGCGTTCAATTCTAAAACTCCTAAAAAATAGAGATGGTGCTAAGCACCATCTCTATTTTTTAGCTAAAAAAGAAGTTGCAAAGCAACTTCTTTTTTATGCTTCCCAAAAACGGCAGCCTTGACATGGGCCATTAGGATTAACTGCACAACGCATTATCTCTGAGCCAGCATTATATCGACAGTTACTATCCCCTAAAACCCAGCGCCCATTGATTAAGCTTCTCTCCAAATTATCTGGCGCAGTCTGTACATAAACTAAAATTCTAAATAAGTTGTATTTACCCCTACGAAACTGATATCGATGGCGACGTTCTAAAACTGTGTAGGTTTGACCTTCCAAATCAATATAGTCACCTGGTTGAGGCATCCAGTCTAAATATATTTTGCCCAAAGTGCTTTCAGGATGGAGAGTACGAACCTCTGTCGGCACTGTCAATATTTCCATAAAGTTTAGTTGTTTAAGTGCAAAAGTTGGCGATCGCCTAATTTTGGAGCATGAAGATGTCTATCTCATCATATAGCGATCTCCAGTCTCACACCACTATTCATACCCAAATAAATAAAGGTGGCGCTTCGCGCCGCCTTTATTTATTTGGGTTTTATGTCCTAAGCAACACTTTCAATATAAATATTGTGGTTTGTTTAATTACCAAATAGATTTATGTTAGACCTAAACCCTAAAACAAACTATGCAATTTAAAAAATTAATCGCGATCGCCTTCTTTTTTATGACCTTAACGATATTAATTATCTATGCTGAGCCAGCTAAAACTAAGGCGATCGCTGACGCAAAATTTACAGAACCTAGCCAGAAAGTTACGCAACGAAATACGCCATCAAAGCTAAAACAAAATTTCCAAAATATTAATTTTTCACCAGAAATAAATCTATCATCTCCAGTAGTAGGCTGTGAACTGCAACCACCCGCAAATCCCCCCAGTCCATCATTACCTGCGAAGCTAACTTCTATTCCTATTACTTTGGATAGATTTCGCAAGCCTTTACCACCTCCTGAAACTAAACCAAATCCTAACCCTAATAAAAATAAAGCTCCTTCTTCTCCAAAGCCCCTAAACTATAGCCCTAGAGAAATAATTGCGTTGGCGGCGGCTTCCAACTATGGCGAGCGCTATCTCCAAGACCTCTCAGGAAAACCCGCAAATCTCCTACCGATTATTGTCCTCCATGAAACTGTTGGCTCTGCTAATAGCGTCATTAATTTCTTCCAAGAATTCCATACCAACGAAGATAATCAGGCTAGTTATCACACATTAATAGCGCTTGATGGAACGATTATCTATTTTGTACCACCAGATAAACGCGCATTTGGTGCTGGAAATTCTGTTTTTGTAAGTTCTCTAGGCAAAGAAGCAATCCAGACTAATCCACGTTATCCCAGTTCTGTAAATAACTTCGCTTATCACATTTCCCTAGAAACTCCTGATGACGGAATGCATAATGGTTATACCCATAGTGGATATACACAAGCTCAGTACCAGTCTCTAGCATGGTTAGTTGCTAAGACTGATGTGCCGTTAGAACGCGTTACTACTCACAAAATTGTCGATCGCTCTGGCTCACGTATCGATCCTCGCAGTTTCAATTTTAATCTTTTCCAAAAGTTACTCAGTGCCTATCCCAGAGTCAAAGAAATTTCCATTGGCTGTTCATAAACACTTCGGAATCCCAAATTAAAGAGGCGGCGCAAAGCGCCGCCTCTTTAATTTGCGCAACTACTAAAAAGTACCTACTAATGCGCCAACGCAGCGATCGCAAATATGCGGATACTCAGCAGACACAATTAACACTAAAGCAACAAGGCAATTTCAGCTTTATTTTACCTTTTTGGATTTGCTTTTAAGCACTTTTTTCCTTACTTATAAAGGGTTTTAGGTTCTAAGGTCTGCAAATATCGATTTGCTTTTAAGCACTTTTATGCCCAAAAAGGTAGATAGCGAGCATAGCGTGTAGAGTTAGAAGCTGAGTAATCTGGCTTGATCAAGTCAGCCTCTTTTGTAGCACTGATTACTTGAGATACGAGAGCATTTTTTGACTCGTCAAAACCAAATCGCTCTCTTAGTGTCTGGTTAGACATCTGCCTATTACTGACGTATAGCAAACAGCAATGCTGATAACAGGCTCGAATACGATCCGATTTACTCATGTCATCAAAAGTTTGGTAAGCAAATAAAACTGTTGTTGTACGAGTTTCTCCTACTCGAAAATCTGGCGCGGGTAATTGGCAGACTTCTGCTGCACTCACAACTTTGTCAATACCACTGCCTTTTTCTTCGCATATACCGAAACGACGCATTAAATCAGCATGTTGCTCGTTACGAGAGCGATATTCATCAATGAAGCGATTAACTGAAATAGGGGGAATGCCAGGGTTAGAAATTTCTACACGATCGCTGTACATTTCAATCATTACAGAAGCACCTGTGGCTAGAAAATCTTGATGCACCAAGGCATTGGCAATAAGTTCCCTTAGTGCTTGCATCGGGAACATTTTCACTTCTTGACGAACTGCTTCTTCAATAAAGCGATTTTGTGGGGCTGCTGAATGGACAAAACTGACTAATTTCTCAAAACTGACTGCATATCCGCGATTCCCCATTTTGTCATTGCGCGTTTGTAGTTTGTTAATACCTTCATAGATTACGACACGAGGAGCTTTGCGAGCTAATGCGAAAGAAAAAGCATCAAGTTTTTTTGCTAGAACAATTGCAGCTAAATTGGTAATTGTCCAACCTTGATTTGTTTTTTTGATTAAATCTTGGCTTTGTAATCTCTCTAAAACGGCATCACGGGTGGTTGGATAAGGAACTTTTAGGAGTTCAAAGTAAGTTTGGGTATCGAGTAAAGCAATTACATCATCTGGACTAGCGTCTAGTCGGGCAGGTTGGGAAAACCAATCTTCCTGATCTTCTGCAAAAATCTGTTTCAGTCGATCAGGAGTCATTGGTTGTAGTTCTTCACCAACTCTCATCAAGTAGGTTCCCTCATATTCCAATGCTTGTCCCACAGGACGAGGAGGCACTGAAAAAACTAGTACTCGCCCGTTCGGATGTTGTAATTCGGTAATGTCTACCCGAAATCTAAGTTTTTGAAGTATATGGGCTTTAATTTTGTTTAGAGCTTCTGCTGTTGACCAAGCTTGAGAACCCACGACTTGGCGAGGTCGTTTATCGGTAACCCCTAAAACGATATAACCACCACCCTCATTTGCCAGCGCAACACAATATTTCAGCAGCTTCGTCGAATCATACTGTTGTGCTGCTTGTTTAAATTCAAGCCGTTCTGTCTCTGTGGGTGTAAGTAACCATTCTTCAAGGGTTTCAAGATTAACCATAGGACAATGCTAAAAAGTACCTGCTAATGCGCTAACGCAGCGATCGCAGATATGGGGATGCTCGGTAGACTCACCGATATGGGTGGAGTAGTTCCAGCAACGGGGACATTTCTCGCCATCGGCTTTGGCGATCGCAATTTGTAAATTGGTAGCCTCTCCCTTAAAGTCAGCAGCAGGTAAGCTATCGACAAGCTCGACCTGAGACACGATGAAGAGATAGCGCAAATCTTCTCCTAATGATTCTAGATAAGCCTTCTGGGTTGCATCGGTGGCAACTAATAAGACCTTTGCTTCTAAGGGTGCGCCAATTAGTTTGCCAGTTCGTGCCGCTTCTAAGACTTTGTTGACTTCAGAACGGACATCACGCAAATATTCCCACTTGTCAGCCAGTTCAGGCTTGTGCCATTCAGAATACACAGTGAACCAACCCGATTGGAATACGGACTTGGTGGGTGCAGGGTAGGGCAAGTATTGCCAGATATCCTCAGCAGTGTGGGCAAGAACTGGGGCGATCGCCTTGGCAATTGCCTCTAAGCAATACATCAATACCGTTTGGCAACTGCGGCGACGGGCAGCATTGGGCGCACTGATATAGAGACGATCCTTGGCGATATCTAAATAGAAGTTCGATAGATCGACGGTGCAGAAGTTTTGGATGGTTTGGAAGAAGCGCGAGAATTGGAACTTTTCGTATGCCTCGGTGATGTCTTTAGTGACTTCAGTGAGACGATGCAGAATGTAGCGATCGCTTTCCGTGAGATCGGCATAGGGAACTAGATGTTCCGCAGGTTGAAAGTCAAACAGGTTGCTGAGCAGGAATCTGGCAGTATTGCGGATCTTACGCGATACATCAGACATCTGCGCCAAAATGGTTTTACCAACAGGAACATCACTGCTGTAGTCCACACTTGCTGCCCAAAGACGAACAACATCCGCACCATAGGGAGGTTCCTTCTTCTGATCTTTACCACCATTGATTACCACCATCGGATCAACGATATTACCAAGGGATTTACTCATTTTCTGCCCCTTCTCATCTAGCAAAAACCCATGAGTTAACACTGTCTTATAGGGCGCATAACCATTGGTTGCCACACTGGTAAGGAGTGAAGATTGGAACCAGCCACGATGCTGATCGGAACCTTCGAGATAGATGTCCGCAGGGTAGTTTAGCTCATAAGGAACTAGATAGGAATCATGGCTCTCACCACCTAAAACCCCTGCCCATGAAGAGCCAGAGTCAAACCAGACATCCATTGTGTCCGTACCTTTGCGATACTTGCGACCATTATTTTGATAGGATGCAGGCAGTAACTCTTCTACTTCCTTTTGCCACCACACATCTGAGCCATGCTCACGAATCAGTTCTTGAATGAAGTTAATAGTTTCTTCTGTAAGTAAAGGTTCGTTGGTTTCTTCATCATAGAATACGGGAATTGGTACGCCCCAAGTGCGCTGACGGGAGATACACCAGTCCGATCGCTCTTGCACCATTGAGGTGATCCGATTCTCACCGATCGCAGGAATCCAGTTAACTTCTTTGATCGACTTGAGAGCTTCTTCGCGGAAACCATCAACGGAGGCAAACCACTGTTCTGTAGCCCGAACAATCACAGGCTTTTTGGTACGCCAATCGTAGGGATATTTATGGTTATAGGCTTCTTCTTTGATCAGAGTTCCATTAGTAGTCAAGATTTCAACAACCTTAGCATTGCCTTCCTTCAGCACGCTCAAGCCTGCGAAATCTGCGCCAGCGTCTTCATTGAAAATACCGCGATCATCAACTAGAGAGATCATACCCAAATGATATTTTCTGCCCACGATGAAGTCATCCTGACCATGATTAGGCGCAGTATGCACTAAACCAGTACCTGATTCGGCAGTGACGTGATCGCCTAGGACAATGGGACTAGGGCGATCGACAATGGGATGCTTGGCGATCGCACCTTCGAGAACATCGCCTTTAAAGGTACATTTGACTTCTAAAGCTTGCTCAAGGGTGGCAGCTAACTTCTCAACAAGTTCTGTGGCGACGATGTAGTTTTTGTCACCCGCCGCAACGATGCTGTAATCAAGATGGGGGTTAGCACTAATTCCCAAATTAGCGGGAATTGTCCAAGGTGTGGTTGTCCAGATCAGGGCATGGAGATTGGTGAGATCGGCGATCGCCTTTAATCTATCACTAGATTTGGTGACAGGAAAAGCAACATAGATACTGCGAGAAATATGATTTTCGGGGTATTCCAATTCCGCTTCCGCAAGAGCTGTATGGGAACTAGGAGACCAATATACGGGTTTCAAACCACGATAGATATAGCCTTTAAGTGCCATTTTGCTAAATACAGCAATCTGGGCGGCTTCATATTCAGGCTTCATCGTGTAATAAGCGTTTTCATAGTCACCCCAAACACCTAAGCGCTTAAAAACTGCCGCCTGTTCATCAATAGTTTGGAGAGCAAACTCTTTAGCCCTTTGTCGCAACTGGAGAGGTGTGAGCTTTACCCGTTCTTCAGCTTTGATATTTTGGAGAACCTTAAGCTCAATTGGCAAGCCGTGACAGTCCCATCCTAAGACGTAGCGAGCTTTGCGTCCCCGCAAAAGCTGATAGCGATTAATAATATCTTTTAATGATTTGCCCAAGGCATGACCCATGTGTAATGTGCCATTTGCATAGGGAGGCCCATCATGAAGCGTGAAAACATCACCCTTATTGTTGCTACTTAATTCTTCATAAATGCCCTGCTCTTGCCAAAACTTTTGAATCTCTGGCTCACGAATAATTGCATTTGCCCGCATCGAAAAGTCAGTTTGGGGCAAGTTAACAGTATCTTTGTATTCGGGATTACTGGCTGGATTCTCAGATTTGGCTTTAGGCGCAGATGTCATTGTTCTAAACTAGGTCAAATTTTGCGAAGGTTTACCTCTCATTATGACGCAATATTCAGCAAACAGCTATATTTTATCAAGATCTTGTTTGCGGACAGCGATCGCCTATCAGCATATCTACAATGCGATCGCTCTAGGGCAAAGTGTTTTTTATCAGTTGTGGTGAAGGCGATCGCAATTTGTTTACTGAAAAATTATCAACTATAATCAAGTAGGTTGCTAGGTTAGTCTTTATGCAAAGTACTGTAAATCAGGTATTAGAAATTCCTTCATTCCAAAAAGCGATCGATGCAGTAGAGGCTTTATCTTTACAAGATCAAGTTGTGTTGCTTGATATTTTAAGCAATCGTTTGAAACAACGTCAAAGCCAGCAATTCATCCAAGAGGTCAAAGAGGTTCAGCACGAATACGTGGAAGGGAAGGTTAAGTTTGGTTCCGTTAATGATTTTTTGGCGGAGTTGGATAGTTGAGAGAAATTGGTTGGACTCCTAAATCAATCAGAGCTTTTAAAAGGCTGGTTCGCAAAAATCCTCAATTGCGTACTTTGCTCGAAAAGACTTTACTGCAATTAGCTGAGGAACCATTTCATCCAAGTTTGAGAACTCATAAGCTGATGGGAGATTTATCAGATTTATGGTCTTGTTCTGTTGATTATAGCTATCGGATATTGTTTCAGTTTGTCCAAAATCCTGACAATGGCATTGAAGCCATTCTATTGATTAATATTGGTTCTCATGATGAAGTCTATTAACAAGGAAAAGGATATTGTCCCTGCGATACGAGGGCGATCGCCACAAGTGTCTGGAGAGTGAACTATAAGTGTACCAATATCAAAAGTAGTTGCTGCCATATTTTTAGCCTCTACGACCGCAATTAAATCGCAATTAATTGATTATCGCTTATAGCGATCGCCTATCAGCATGTCTACAATGCGATCTAAGGTGCGAAGCGGTTAATGTAAGGCTTTAGCGATCGCTTCTAATTGTCTAACATTACTTGGCTCTAGAGTGAGCAATGCGAGTTTAGCAGATAGCAGTTTGTCTTTAGTGTAGATGCGCCAAACTGAGCTATCGATTAGTTCTAAAACGATTTCGCAAGGTTCATCTAGATCGACGTTTGGTTCTAAAGTAGAAATATATTCTGGATCACTATGCCACCACATAAAGGTGTGGGTATCTAGTAATAATTTCATGCTTCTCCAAGCCAAAATTCGTCGGGTAATGGATCGTCAAAGTCAGACGTATATATACAAGATCCTAAGCCTAGTCCTGCTTGCCGTAAACGTTTGGATGATGGGTCTTGAGGCTTTTGATTGATTTTTATTTCTACCCATTGCAGTAATTGTGTAGCTAGTTGAATTTGCTCTTGAAGGTCTAAATTTTTAGCTTCGTTTAAGAGTTCTTTTAATGGCATATAATCGTCTCCCTTGCAAGATTTCATGTTGCCGATGTAATTATTTTAGCTCTATCGCCTATATCGATCAGATGGAAAAAGTAAAAAGGCAAAAGTAAAAAGTAAAAAATCATCTATCCCCAACGTTTTCCTTTTTCCTTTCTACTTTTTACTTGGTAAGAGCATCGTTGCTTCTATCTCCTCTCGCACCTGTTTACTGACGTAACTGCGGTTCATGCACTCCACAAGGAGGAGATTGGCTGCGTAATATTGATTGAGAAGTTCCATTTGCTCATTAGTAAATTGCCAATCGTGACCGATATTGCGGCGATCAATACAGACTTGACGCAGTTCCTTTTTCCATTCCTCTCCATGATTACGCCACCAAGCATTGATATCTTCTCGGTTGTCAGGTATCTTAGACTTAAGCGCTTCTAGCGCTTGTCGTAATACATCATCTCCAAGATCGGAGGCGCGGGCGAGGTCGAGGTCGCGGGCGCGGTCGAGGTCGCGGTCGAGGGCGCAGGCGAGGGCGAGGGCGAGGTCGAGGTCGCGGTCGAGGGCGCAGGCGAGGGCGAGGGCGAGGTCGCGGGCGCGGTCGCGGGCGAGGGCGAGGGCGAGGTCGCGGGCGAGGTCGCGGGCGCGGGCGCGGTCGAGGGCGCGGGCTTCAACGTAAGCGTAAAAAGCTCTAACTGCCACAGTTTTATAGCTAAATTCTACAGAATTTGTCTTTCGATCTGCCCATGCTAGAAATGCTTGCAATTTCTCATCATTTACCAACATTCCATCAATGCGATCTTTCATCATTAATAAAAAATCATCCGATCGCCGCAACATTTCCGCAGTCAGATAAAATACCTCTTTCCATCTAGGATTAGCAATATTCTCGATCAATCTTTCAAAATGTCTTTCCCTCTCAATTTCTCGCGCTGCAAAATATTCTTGAAAAGTCAAATGGGAAAAAGAATAAATATTTCTTGCTCGTTCTACTAACAACCCATGATGATGCTCGATCGCCTTTAGCACCACCTCACTATCCAGCCGCAACGCCTCAGGATCGGCGGATGCTTCAGGGAGATTGCAGATATAGTCCTTAATCTGGCGTTGCAAATCCTCTTGCCGAAAGAAATATTCACCATTCACAAAGGTATTAAAGGCAATCTGTCCCAGCATATCCTCCTTATTTTGTGGCGACAGATGCTTATAAATTACCTCCCGTTCGATATTGCGCTTGGCATCCCACTTTTTCATCAATACTTCCAAACCTTCCTTATACAGTTCTGATCGCTTTGGCGGGAAGTCGTTACGCTCTCCAAATACTAAGCACAACAGTGTCAGCAATAAAGGGCTTTTTGCCAATTCCTTAACAGGTTTATTCCCCTTTAACCTCTCTAACAAACGTTCTGCCTTTGACTCATCCCTTTCTCGAAACCAATTATTCACAAAGGTTTCAATCTGTCCATCATCAAAATCGGCAACCTCAACTTCCGTAAACTTCTCAAACTGATATTCTCGTGCCGCAATTCGACAGGTAATCGCAAATCGATTTTTGAGCCAATCCCGCGAAAATTGATCAATATCCTGTTTAACACGGCGATCATCTTCCTTCTTCACCTCATCCAACCCATCCAACAGGATCAAGGCTTTGCCGTTATCTAG
>JBJTVM010000169.1:0-3694 GCA_046081205.1 Pseudanabaena sp.
AATTACCCTTAATCAATCTCGCAGATGTATTAAAATCGGCTGATGTTTTTGTTGATGGTGATTGGGTTGAATCAAAAGATCAGGATGTCAACGGAGATGTTCGCCTAGTTCAATTAGCAGATATCGGAGATGGTTATTACATCAATAAGTCCTCACGATTTTTAACAAGTGATAAAGCTCGTGAACTACGGTGTACGTTTCTTAAAAAAGGAGATATTTTATTAGCGAGAATGCCTGAGCCTCTTGGTAGAGCTTGTATTTTTCCTAGTGATCCTAAAAAATCTGTGACAGTTGTAGATGTTTGTATTATTCGCTTGAAACCAGACACTCATGATCCTCGTTGGTTGATGCACTGTCTAAATTCACCTGTTTGTCGAAATCAAATTGCAGATTTTGCCACAGGTACAACTAGAACAAGAATCTCACGGGGGAATCTCGCTAAAATTAAAATTCCACTTTCTCCGATCGCTGAACAAAAACGTATAGCAGATATACTCGATCGCACTCAGTCACTAATATCAAAACGGAAAGAGGCGATCGCCCTACTCGAAACCCTCACCCAATCCATTTTCCTAGAAATGTTCGGAGATCCTGAAACTAATCCTCATGGTTGGGATATTCAAGCAATATCAAACTATGTAGCTCAATTTCAAGGTGGTAAAAGCATTGAGTCAGAAAGTGGCGAAAATATAATCACAAAAAATCGAATATTGAAGGTTAGTGCAGTAACAAAAATGGTATTTCTTCCAGAAGAGAGTAAGCCATTATCAGATGATTATGAGCCTGCTCCTGAACATTTTGTACGGAATGGCGATTTGATATTTAGCCGAGCTAATACAACTGAGCTTGTGGGTGCTGTAGCTTATGTAAAAGAAACTCCATCAAATATACTCTTGCCAGATAAGCTATGGCGTTTTGTATGGAAACAACCAGCTAAAGTATTACCTTTATTTGTATGGTCACTGTTTCAGACTTCCGTAATGCGTCGAGAAATTGGCAAACGGGCAACTGGAACAAGTGGTTCAATGAAAAATATCTCTCAAGAAAAATTACTTGGAATTAAAACAATTGTTCCACCCCTTGCACTACAAAAAGAATTTGCTCAACGAGTCGAAGCCGTAGAAAAACTCAAAGCAACCCATCGCGCATCCCTTAGCCAACTCGAAGAACTCTTTGCCTCATTACAGCATCGCGCCTTTAGAGGAGAGTTGTAGCTTAGATAAAATTCATTTAGAGTATATAAATAATGGAGAAAAAGCCATGCAAACCACCGAAGCGATCGAGCAAACAATCTTAAACAACATCCGCCAACTACCACCCGAAAAGCAGCAAGAAGTCCTTAACTTCACCGAAGCCCTTCGCAAAAAACTTGCACCAAAAGCCAAGCTATCAATGCGCCAAATTGCCAAGCTGCCCCTAGCCCAAAGGCATCAATACCTCGCGCACTACATCCCCGCAACCGCCCAAGACTTTCGCAATGACCCAGAACTAACCGAATTTTCAGTACTCGACACCGAAGACTGGGATATTGGCTATGAGTAATCCAAATCAATGATAAGCCTTTTAAATCAAAGTTAACAAGTTTTCAAAATGCTGAATAGACAAGGTTTTCTAAAGCATACTCTTAAAAATTTCGGGCTATAGATTGCAGTTTATTAGGATATATTAGGATATAGAAACATGTCACAGTTCACCTTTCTCAAACCAGAATTTCCCGCAATCTACGAATCCGCCCACAAAGCCTTTAAAACCGCCCACCGTGATCCGCGTACAGCCTGTTTCTATGCCCGTCGCGCCCTAGAACTCACCGTAAATTGGCTATACAAATACGACGCATCCCTGAGACTCCCCTATCAAGACAACCTCAGCGCCCTAATCCATGAGCCAACCTTTAAAACTCTAGTCGGTGAAGCCATCTTCACCAAAGCAAAACTAATTATCAAACTCGGTAACTTTGCCGTTCATAGCGATCGCGCCATCCTCTCCAACGATGCCATTAACGCCGTCCGTGAATTTTTTCATGTCGGCTATTGGTTAGCCCGCACCTACGGGCGTACCCATAAACCCGAAGCAGGCTTACAATTTGACCCGCAAGCAATACCGCAGGCTTCGGCTTCGCTCAGCCAGCGAGAAACGGTCACTGAGCGAAGTCGAAGTGAACTCCAAAAACTCGAAACCGAACTAAGCGATCGCGATGAAAAGCTATCAACCCTCTTAGCCGATAAAAATGCGATCGATGATGAACTAAAACGACTCCGCGCCGAACTCATCGCCGTCAAACAAGCCAATACAGTCCAACCAGATACCCACGACTATTCCGAAGCTCAGACTCGCGACCTATTTATCGACCTATTGCTCAAAGAATCAGGCTGGGCGCTTGACCAACCACGCGATCGCGAATTTGAAGTCTCAGGAATGCCCAATGAGACAGGTAAAGGCTTTGTCGATTATGTCCTCTGGGGTGATGATGGTAAACCCCTCGCCCTAGTCGAAGCCAAACGCACCAAAACCGATCCAAGAACAGGGCAACAACAAGCCAAACTCTATGCCGATTGTCTTGAAGCTCAGTTTGGACAACGCCCGATCATCTTCTACACCAATGGTTACGAGCATTGGCTATGGGATGACACAAACTATCCACCTCGCGAAGTGCAAGGCTTTTACAAAAAATCTGAACTAGAACTACTGATCCAACGCCGCACCACCCAGAAACCTCTGGCAACAGCAAACATCAATCCTGCGATCGCCTCCCGCCATTACCAAGCCCGTGCCATCCGTAAAGTTGCTGAAGCCTTTGAGACTCACAAAGAACGCAAAACCCTCATCATCATGGCAACAGGCGCAGGCAAAACTAGAACAGCGATCGCCTTAGTCGATTTACTGATGCGTTGCAACTGGGTCAAACGCGCTCTATTTCTTGCTGACCGCATTTCCTTAGTTAACCAAGCGATCAACGTATTCAAAAAACATCTACCTGACTCCGCACCCGTCAACCTACTCACCGAAAAAGAAACCGAAGGGCGCGTCTATGCCTCAACCTATGGCACGATGATGGGGCTAATCAATGACACTAAAAACGGACAAAAGCGCTTTGGTGTCGGACATTTTGACCTGATCATCATTGATGAAGCCCATCGCTCCGTCTTCCAAAAATACCGTCATATTTTTAATTACTTCGATTGCTTACTCCTTGGACTTACCGCCACACCCAAGGATGAAATCGATCGCAATACCTACGGCTTATTTGACCTAGAAAATGGTGTACCAACCGATGCTTATCAACTAGAAGATGCTGTCAAAGATGGTTATCTAGTCCCCACCAAAGCTATATCCGTTCCCCTCAAATTTCAACGAGAAGGCATCAAATATGATGAACTTTCGGAAGCAGAGAAAGAAGAATGGGAAGCGCTGGAGTGGGATGAATCAGGCAATATACCCGATCGCATTGAAGCAGGAGCTTTAGACCAGTGGTTATTTAATCAAGACACTGCCGACAAGGTGCTAGAGCATCTGATGACCAGAGGGCTAAAAGTAGCAGGAGGAGATCGGCTCGGTAAAACGATTATTTTCGCCAAAAATCAGAAACACGCTGAATTTATCGAAAAACGCTTTAGCATCAATTATCCACACCTCAAAGGTACATTTGCTAGGCTAATCACCAATAAAACCTCCTATGCCCAAACCCTAATCGATG
>JBJTVM010000170.1:0-12015 GCA_046081205.1 Pseudanabaena sp.
TGTAAATAATTCTGCATAGCTACTTACAAAAATTAAGAGCCTGTACAACTTGTTACCAGATTTCTTTAGAATCTGGTTATTCTAGTATTTAGACTTTTTGATTGTTAGAAGTCAAATTTAACAGTAAAAATTTAATACTTATTTTTTCTTCCGTTTATTTTTTGATTTATTTTCTGGTTTTTATCATTACCTCTTTTTTAGAACTTTTTCAACATTAATTACATCGCTATAACCTATGAAGCATCAACTCACCCATCGAGAACAAAAAGTTCTCTGGGCAACCATCGATCACTATATTCAAACGGCGGAACCAGTTGGCTCTAAGGCGTTGGTGTCAGAGTATGACTTTGATATCAGCCCTGCGACGATCCGCAATGTGATGAATATGCTTGATCGCAGCGGTTTGTTGTATCAACCCCACATATCGGCGGGACGAATACCATCTGACTCTGGCTATCGGGTCTATGTTGATGAACTAATCGATCCTGCAAGCGAGTTAACCTACAGTACTCACCAATTTCTTGCTAGTAAAAATGAGCGACTTGGTAAGTCCAGTCTAGATGGAGTGATGCGAGATGTTGCCCAAATCTTGGCGACTTTAAGTGGCTGTATTGCGGTGATTACGGCCCCAAATATGCAAACGATGCGAATCAGACATTTGCAATTAGTAATGGTCGAGCATTACAAGGTGATGGCGATCGCGGTTAGTGATACTTACCATACGGCTTCGGTAACGATGGATTTACCCCATGAAACTAAGCCCGAAGTTTTAGAAGGCGAATTAAATATTCTCAATAATTTCTTAAATGAACATTTACGTGATAAAAACTGGACGCAGCTAAATAGTGCTTTGCAATGGGATGATCTTGATCGTCAGTTTCAGCAATATGCGGTGCTGTTACAGCAGTCTTTGCAACAACTGATGAAACTATGCGATCGCACAGCTTTAGGGCAGATGTTTATTAGTGGTTTAACTGAGCTATTACGTCAGCCTGAGTTTTCTAATTTGCAACAGGTGCAAAATATTGTGCAGTTGCTTGAAGCTGATCGTGCTTCGCTGATGGCGCTAATTGTCGATCAGCCTACTCCTTCTGCTAATTCCGTCAGCATTAGAATCGGTTCCGAAATATCCATTGAGCCAATTCAGAATTGTACATTTATTTCTAGTACGTATCTGTGTGATGACAAGCCAGTAGGAACAGTTGGGGTATTAGGACCAACACGCTTGGGTTATACAAGGGCGATCGCCTCTGTACAGGCGGCCGCATTACATCTAACCGATGCCATTAGTAAATGGTAGCCAATGAATCATGTGAAGGTAGTTTCCCGATGTTTAGAAGGCGATCGCCTATGGGGTTGCTGTAATAATTCTGTCATAATTAAAATTGGGATCTGCCATACCTTGCAGCAAGAGGCAAATTATTCGTTATGAACGCCCTAACTATCAGCCTAGAGCCAATATTTGAATTAACAGATGAAAAGTTTTTTCAACTCTGCCAAAAAAATCGCGATTTAAGATTCGAGCGCAGCGCTCAAGGAGATATTACGATTATGGCTCCCGAAGGTAGTGATACAGGAATGCGTAGTTCTGACGTAAATGGTTACCTCTGGCTTTGGAATCAACAGAAGAAACTAGGCTTTACATTTGGTTCTTCCGCAGGATTTATATTGCCTAATGGGGCAATGCGATCGCCTGATGCCTGTTGGATCTTAAAAGAAAGATGGGATGCCCTGACTCTAGAACAGCAATCTAAATTTGCTCCAATTTGTCCAGACTTTGTAATCGAGTTAATGTCGAGAACCGATACCTTGTCCACTGTTCAAGCCAAAATGCAAGAATATCAAGATAACGGCGCGAGACTAGGCTGGTTGATCAATCGGCGCGATCGCCAAGTAGAAATTTATCGCATTGGACAATCTGTAGAAGTTCTCCAATCACCAATTATGCTTTCTGGTGAAACTGTTTTACCTGACTTTGTTTTAGAGCTAGCTTCCATTTGGTAATAGAAAAGCACAAAATGGCGCAGCCATTTTGTGCTTTCAAAACCCTTTAAGGGTTTGTTTTTTAATTCACAGAAGTGTCTCCATACTTCTGTGAATTGCTATAAAAACTAAATCTTGTTATACAGCTTTGTCGTTGATAATCAAATGTAGCTTGAAGCCAAAGTGCCATCCCACTGAGTTTTTGCCCCAATTGACCATACCTTTGAATACTTTATGGGCATGGGCACGGCATGGTACACAGACATTGATCGGTGTGGAGTCGATGAATGATATCCCTGTCACTTCGCCTTTGCGCGTATGCAGGAAACAACATAACAACATCATTGTCCAAGGCATTAGCTCCACAAAGCGGGTATAGCTTACCAAATGGGGAAAAGCTTTCCGCCAAAACGGGATGACAGTCAGGGTATAGAAGTCTTTGAAGGTTTTGTATCCCGACCCATGAAAGGCGATCGTGATGGTCATCACTTCACTCAGTCACATTCTTGAACGACTTTTCCTTTCTCCCGGCATTGACGGCAACATTGCTTGCTCTTGCCAGCATTTTTCAAAGCTTTCGCAGAAATCATCCACTTCACAGAAGATTTGTGTGATATCCAAGTGCGATACGATATTGTTCATATTGCTAAGGCTTTTAGTTCTTTAAACCTAGTCTCACTTTTCTTTTGCTTTTGTCTACTCTGTCGAACTCACGTCACGTTAAGTATTACTACGGGCTATAATCAACCGCAAGTCTATAAATTTTTGTAAATATGTCGTCTCCAACCCCTGACGTACCAGCGAGCGAGTCTCGCGAGGCACGCACCCGCCAAATGCTCGGAATGAAAGGTGCGGACATTAAAGAAGCTTCGATCTGGAAGATCCGCTTGCAATTGATGAAACCGATTACATGGATACCCCTGATGTGGGGTGTACTCTGCGGTGCAGCATCCTCTGGCGAGTTCACATGGTCAATTGAAAACGTATTTCGATCGCTACTTTGTATGCTCATGTCAGGGCCTCTACTGACAGGCTATACCCAGACAATTAACGATTACTATGATCGCGAAATTGACGCAATTAATGAGCCATATCGCCCGATTCCATCAGGAGCAATTCCCCTCAATCAAGTCATTGCTCAGATTTGGATTTTGTTACTTGGCGGGATTGGTGTAGCGGCAATTCTCGATATAACCGCAGGTCATGCTGACTTTATTATGACCAAATTAGCGCTGGGTGGCTCATTTGTCGCCTATATCTACTCTGCGCCACCTTTAAAGCTAAAGCAAAATGGTTGGCTTGGTAACTATGCCCTTGGAGCCAGTTATATCGCCCTTCCTTGGTGGGCAGGTCATGCACTCTATGGGCATCTCAACTGGACAGTAGTAGTTGTGACACTGATTTACAGTTTCGCAGGTTTAGGGATTGCCGTAGTTAACGACTTTAAGAGCGTTGAAGGCGATCGCGAATTGGGATTAAAATCTTTGCCCGTGCTCTTTGGAGTGCAGAAAGCAGCTTTAATCTCAGCAACAGCGATCGATGTCTTCCAAATTGGCATTGCCGTCTATTTAGTTACCGTTGGCGAACAATTACTAGCAAGCTTGATTGTGTTACTAGTGATTCCGCAAATTACATTCCAAGATATGTACTTCCTGCGCGATCCACTCAAGAATGATGTGAAATATCAGGCTAGCGCTCAACCATTTCTGGTAATTGGCATGTTGGTCGCAGGGATTGCGATGGGACATGCTGGCATCTAAAGCATAAAGGGACGCGGAGCGTCCCTTTATGCTTGAAAAGAAATAGCCCCTAAAGGGTGATTTAGTGATGCTGAATGTTGCTTATCATCTGTATGCAGAACCGATACATCAGAGAAAATTTGCCAATATTCATGATTAACCATAAAGTCCGAAGACAGCAATTGTCGAACATACGATTAGATAAATCATTGAGCAAGGGTTTAGTCGCTGTAGTTGGTACTTTGCTGGTTTCTTGCTCAGCGAATGCTCCTCAAGGTGGTGGATTTGGCGCTGTTCCTGTACCGATCGCCCCAGTAGAATCAGGCTCAGTTACAGATAGCTCTGATTATGTAGCAAACTTGCAATCACGCCAATCGGTAACGTTACAGCCGCGCGTCGATGGCTATGTGCAGGAAATTTTTGTTAAGGCAGGCGATCGCGTAGAGGCTGGTGCGCCAATTTTACGGATAGATCCTGCTAGACAACAAGCTGTCGTCCAGCGATCGGTAGCTGCCGTGGCAACTTCTCAAGCAGATTTTGAAAGTGCAAGGGCAACACTGGCTCAATTACGCGCTCGTAAAGAATCAATTTTATCCAGTGTCGATTTTAATCAAAAGGAATTTGCTCGCTTTTCTAAATTGACCCAAGAAGGTGCGACAGCTAAACAAAAACTTGATGAAGTTGCTAATAGTCTAAGAAATGCAAGAGCGGAACTAGGTCAAATCGATGCTCAGATTAATGCTCAACAAGCAAGCATTAACAGTGCCGCTACTAGAATCGAAGAAACCCGCGCTGGTGCTATACAAGAAGAAGTGCAACTAGATTTCTATACCGTGACTGCTCCTTTTGCGGGGATTGTTGGCGACATTCCCATTAAGGTTGGTGACAATGTGAACAGCACCACACAGTTGACAACGGTTACCCAAAATCAAGTTTTAGAAGTACAGATTTCGGTTCCCCTTGAAAATGCGCCACGTCTGAAGATGGGGCAGTCGGTGGAACTATTAGACTCTCAGGATAAGCCTCTAGTTAAAGGGAATGTGGCTTTTATTTCCCCAAGTATCAATCCACAGACCCAATCAGTTTTAGTAAAGGCTAATTTTAATAATGGAAATAGCCAACTCAAAGCTAATCAGTTTGTGAGGGCGCGATTAATCTGGGCTTCGCGTTCTGGTGTGTTAGTGCCAACTTCCGCTATTTCTCGTCTTGGTGGGCAAGATTTTATCTTTGTGGCAGAAAATAGTTCAGCTAATGGAACTCCGCAATTAGTCGCCAACCAAAAACCGATTAAACTCGGAAAAATTACTGGCAACAAGCAAGAGGTATTAGAAGGCTTAAAACCTACCGACAAGATTGTGGTATCTGGTATTCTGCAATTACAAAATGGAACACCGATCGCCCCATTGCCTGATGCTCCTAAGCAATAAAAAAGCCTCGCAAAGCGAGGCTTTTTTATTGCTTAGTGCTGCTTTGTCACACTAAGCAAACGTGAATTCGATATAGCCAGCCATTTGCGGCGTGCGAAGCGTGGCGCTAATCGCAGAAAAAGGTAAGAATCGCTTAGCAATTCTTACCTTTTTCTACTTTCGTCGAACTGACGGTGATCATTTAAAACTTAGAGTTAGCAGTAAGATTATTAGACTGTTCTAAAGCCATAATCTGTTGCTGAATGGAAGGAGAATACAAACGGAGATAGTTCCAATAGTTACCTAAAACCTTGGAAACATAATCTCTAGTTTCGTCGTAGGGAATATTATTGACGAACTCATCGGGATCGCCTACTCCCCTTGCTTCTACCCATCTACCCACCGCCCCAGGGCCTGCGTTGTAGCTAGCTACCGCCAGCATCGAGTTGTTGCCATAGCGACTATGGGTATAGTCTAGATACCAAGTTCCAAAATTGATGTTATCTTCTGGTCGGTCAAGGTTATAGCTATTCACACCTTTTTTACTGGCAATCCATGAGCCTGTGTCTGGCATAATCTGCATCAGCCCGATCGCTCCAGAGCGAGAACGAATTTGCGGTTCAAAGCGAGATTCTTGACGCATTAATCCAATGACTAGAGCAGGAGAAAGTTTACGTTCTTTAGCCCAGTTGGAAATTAAATCCCAATAATGGAATGGATAGAGAGAATGGATATAGGCAGGATGTTTCTTCAGTTGCACTATTTCTGCTTTTTGAACATCAGAAACATCAATCCAACTAAGACTTTCAAGAGTTCTAATGCCCATCAGATTATCTTGATTAGCAACTCTTAATACCCCATCAGTAAAGATTTCCTTTGGTTCCAGATTACGCTTGCCACGCAATTCCGTTAACCATTGCGATCGCGCATCCCGATCAAGACCAAGAATATATAACTCTTGCAGTTTTGCTGATCCCGCAGGCAGAGGCTGTCTGACACTAGGTAAAGCGATCGCTGGTGCAACATATCGTGCTGTGGTGAAAGTACCAACATTCCAACCAAGCGAACTTGCTGATCGCCACGCATAGTAAGAATCAGGATGTTGACGGATAGTAGATTCAAATAAAGCCTTAGCTTTAGCTTTATCACCAATTAGATTAGCCCATTTACCAGCCCAAAAACTTGCCTCCGCAGTGGAGTCACTGTTAGGACTATTGGCAATTAATGTGTCAACTGTAGCGATCGCATTCTTGATTTGTCCACTTCTTGCTTGTCCTTTGGCAATGCGCCAACGCAATTCTCCCGCATCATTGCTACTACCATAGCGACTTAATAATAGAGTGCGAACATCGCTAGCTGCTTTGGGACTTCCGAGTTTATCTTGCAAAATTGCAGCCTTAATCCCTAGGGCTTCCCCTGCGGTATCAGGATAATTGGTAACAATGCGATCAGCGGCCGCGATCGCTGCTTGGGGAGATTCAATCTGGGTAAGCCGAATTAAAGCGCGAGGTGCTTGAGGACTGTTGGGAAACTGCTGAACAACGCGATTGTAAGCAACGATCGCTGCATCAATTTGCTTGCCCCGATGCAAACTACGCGCATAGTTGTAAGCAGTGCTAGGATTGACTGTGGCGCGACTATAGGCATTAGCGGCTTTGCCAAATTCAAAATTACTGTAATAGCCCTCAGCGATCGCCCACCATTGATCAGCGGTGAGTGATGGCGAGCTTGCCACTAAACGGTTTAAGATTGGCACAATCTCTTTAGAATCACTAAAATAAGTCGCTAGATGCGCCATCAACTCAACTCGATTTGGTGTTTGGGAGAGTAGACGCAATGCGACCTGTTGCGATCGGGGATGGGCAGGAAATTTTTGTAAAAGCTGTTGATTTTGTCCAAGGGCGAACATGGCTTCGGCGGACGCAGGGCTATCAGGGAATTTAGCTAAAATTTGTTGCCAAGTAGCAGTTGCTGAAGGGAGATCGCGGAGTTGAGTTTGTGCCTGTGCGCGTTTGAGCAGAACGTAATCAGCCAAAATTGGATATTCTGTTTCCAATTTATCAAGGGCGGCGATCGCTTCACGGGGCTTGCGGTTGTTGAGATGAATATCCGCAATTACAAACCGAGCGCGAACACGATCAATATCGGGATTACCAGAACTTTGCTGTTTCGCCTGCGTTTCTAGTTTGGCAAGTCTCTGATCAATAGGGGTGTAGGTTAGCGGATCAAAGGATTTGCTATCTCGGTTATTGGCTAGGCTAGCATTCAATGTCAGATCAGACTCTGAAGAGGCGGTAATTAGTGGGGCGCTAGCTCCTGCTAATGTAGCACTGAGCATAAGCACGATTGACCAACGCATTAATTTTCTCATCCTGATACGTTCTTGATGCTGAGCATCCTAACATTTTTCACAGGTTGACTTATAGCACTTTTCGCAAAAAAGAAGCGACGCTTTGCGTCGTTTCTTTTTTATTTTATATTTTATGCTTTGGTTTTCTCAAGCACAAAGTTACTGAGCGATCGCTGCACTGACACAATAGGAATCTGGGTGATCGCCTCCGTTGCGAAGGCATAGGTGAGCAAATTTGCTGCACTTTCAGCATCGATCGCTCGGCTTTGGAGATAGAAGATTTCTTCAGCATCCAATTGACTAACCGTTGCACCGTGAGCGCATTTGACATTATCCGCAAAAATCTCTAGCTGCGGTTTCGTATCTACTCGTGCCTTACCCGATAGCAACAGATTCCTACTTAGCTGTGCAGAATCAGTTTGTTGAGCAATCTTCGCAACTTGAATCTTGCCATTAAAAACAGCATGGGAACGTCCATCAGCAATGCACTTATGCAGTTGCTTGCTCGATCCGTGCGGATAGTTATGGGCAATTACAGAATGAGTGTCGGCAAGCTGTTCACCATCAATGAAGGCTAGCCCCGTCAGTGAAGTTTCTGTCTGTGATGCCATCTGTTGCACAATCAAGTTCTGACGCGAAATTTTTGCGCCAAAGCTAATTGATTGATTTTTATAGACGCTATTCTTGGCTTGAGCGATCGCTGTAGTATTGATATGTATCGACTCATTGCCTTGCCATTGAACCTTAGTATGATTTACCTGCGCGCCTTCTGCTAACCAAACTTCCGTTACCGCATTTGTGAAGTAAGCCTGATTGTCTTGACCGACAAAAGTCTGCAAGAATGTCAAATTACTATGGTTTTCTGCTATCACCAAGCATCGTGGCTGAGTGATTAAAGTGTCACGCCCTACCTGTGGAGCCGAAATAAATAGCAATTGAATAGGATTCTCAACCACTAAATTTTTAGGTGCGAGAACAATCACTACGTCACTAATGCAAGCAGTATTCAGGCTAGCAAAGTAATCATTCACATCAGGATGTTGGGCGAAGTGCGATCGCAGTTTTGGCAAAATGCGATCGCCAAGGGTTGACAATGTACCGATGACTAATTCGTTAGCTGCATCACTTGTATCTGAGAGATCCTTACGATATTTCCCATTTAGAAATACAAGGCAATTACCTAAGGCTTCTGGCACAATATGTTTGGCAATTAATGCTTCAACATCAGAGTTACGAGAGGCGATCTCTTCTTGGTTAGCGAATGTCAAACTTCCTAAAGAAGAAACATCAGTATATTTCCATTCTTCATCTTTAGTGGTAGGGAAAGAAAGCGCTGATAGGCGATCGCTAGCTAATTGACGCAACTCACCTACAAAATCGTTAGTGTTTTTGTCAGAGCTAGCTACATTAGCCAGTAAAGCAACTACATGGTGAGTAAACTGCTTACTGTCTACTGCCAACTTACTACGGGTACTCAATGCACCCTTAAGTTCCGTTTGATCTTCCAAATGTTCTGATACTTTAATAGCCATTATGCTAACACCGCCTCTTCTTCTTTGAGCCAGTCGTAGCCCTTCTCTTCTAGCTCTAGCGCCAAGTCTTTACCACCCGTGAGGATGATTTTGCCATTTTCCATCACATGAATGAAGTCTGGAATAATGTAATTGAGCAGGCGCTGATAATGGGTAATTACGAGAGAAGAATTGTGAGGTGTGGAGAGCTTATTCACACCACCCGCCACAATCCTCAAAGCATCAATGTCTAGCCCTGAATCAGTCTCATCCAGAATCGCTAAAGTGGGGTCAAGAATTGCCATTTGCAAAATTTCATTGCGCTTCTTTTCACCACCTGAAAATCCTTCATTGACGCTACGGCTCAAGAAAGCAGGATTCATTTCCACGATTTCCAACTTTTCTTGAATGAAGTCATCAAAATCAATAATATCTAACTCTTCTAAACCCTTATGCTTTCGCAAATTGTTATAGGACAAGCGCAAGAAATCAGAGTTAGTTACTCCTGGAATTTCCAGTGGGTATTGAAAAGCTAAAAATATACCTTCTCTAGATCTAATTTCAGGTTCCAAATCCAAGAGATTTTTGCCCTTGTACCAAATTTCGCCACCTGTGACGGTATAGGCAGGATGTCCTGCTAATATTTTCGAGAAGGTGCTTTTACCCGATCCATTTGGGCCCATAATTGCATGGACTTCACCAGACTTAATTTCGAGATTTAGCCCTTTAAGAATCTGGACTCCATCCACTTCCGCAGTCAAATCCTTGACCAATAAAATCACTTCACTATTTTCGACAATCATTTCTTTTTTCTTAACAGTTAACTTCAATTGTAATGCTTTTCGTTCTAGATAATTCCAGATAAATAGATTGGATTTGCTAGTATTTCCACGCCTCCATAGGCTCAAACCGTTGTTAATAATTGCATGGCACGGTTTAATATTTCCGATTGATCTACCATTTTACCAAGAGCGATCGCATCATACGCACCACCAAAAGCCTCTAGTCTGGCATTGTCTAAGGCTCGCTCATAGGCATCTTCGAGAATTTCTTGGAGTTCGCGATCGTCTAAATAATTGCCGCCAGCCTTACGGCGTTTATTGGTGCGTTGAATAGAGAAAATTGCATTACGGATTGACACATCCCAAGAACTAGTAGAGCGCTTTTCGGCAGACTGCTTAATGAGATGGAGCAGAAGAATCACCGCATAAATTTCGATTTTATTAATCTTATCGTCTTTGCTCATTTCTTCTAACTCATCGATCAGCATCAGAGCAGATTGGGTATCTCCTCTTTGAATTAGCGATCGCAGTTCTATGAGTTCTTCCATAATTCTCTAATAGATAAAGTAGACATAAGTGTCTACTTTATTTTAGCCAACACTGTTTTCCAACTTCAAAGCCAAGAGCTTATCTGCCTCAACTGCAAACTCCATCGGCAATACGTTAAATACTTCCTTACAAAAGCCGCTAATAATCATGGAAACAGCATCTTCGACAGCGATACCACGTTGTTGGAAATAGAAGAGTTGTTCTTCACCAATTTTAGAAGTAGATGCTTCATGCTCGACCCTTGCTGTATTATTTTGGACTTGAATATAGGGGAAAGTATTAGCCTGTGAGCAGTCGCCAATCAGCATTGAGTCGCATTGAGAATAATTTCTCGCACCTTCTGCTTTTGGTGAAACCTTGACTAAGCCGCGATAGCTATTTTGGGAACCACCTGCGGAAATACCTTTAGAAACGATTTTACTGCGGGTATTTTTGCCAATATGTACCATCTTGGAACCAGTATCAGCTTGTTGCTTATTGTTGGTTAGCGCAACTGAATAAAACTCACCAACGGAATTTTCACCAACTAGTACGCAACTTGGATATTTCCAAGTAATTGCTGAACCAGTTTCTACCTGCGTCCAAGAAATTTTGGAGTTCTTCCCTTGGCACAAGCCGCGCTTGGTCACAAAGTTATAAATTCCACCTTTGCCGTTCTTATCACCAGCAAACCAGTTCTGCACAGTGGAATATTTAATTTCCGCGTCATCTAGGGCGACTAATTCTACAACTGCGGCGTGCAGTTGATTAGTATCAAACATTGGTGCAGTACAGCCTTCAAGATAGCTGACATAGGCTCCTTCTTCAGCAACGATGAGAGTACGCTCGAACTGTCCAGAATCGCCATTATTAATGCGGAAATAGGTGGACAAGTCCATAGGACATTTCACGCCTTTAGGGATGTAGACGAAGGAACCATCACTAAATACAGCAGCATTGAGTGCAGAGAAGTAATTATCAGCGATCGGAACAACACTGCCTAAATATTTTTTGATGAGTTCGGGGTATTCATGCATCGCTTCGGAGATAGAGCAGAAAATCACGCCAACTTTAGCTAAATCTTTTTTAAAGGTGGTCGCCACGGAAACGCTGTCAAAGATTGCGTCAACAGCAACATTGGCAAGGCGCTTTTGCTCAGATAGGGAAATACCTAATTTCTCAAAGGTATCGAGCAATTCGGGATCGACTTCATCGAGGCTTTCCTTTTTCTTGGACTGCTTTGGTGCGGAATAGTAAACGATATCTTGATAATTGATCGCAGGATAATCAACGTGTGCCCAAGTCGGTTCTTGCATCTTTAACCATTGACGATACGCTTTGAGGCGAAATTCCAGCATGTATTCTGGCTCATTTTTCTTAGCCGAAATCATGCGGACGACATCTTCGCTCAGCCCACGAGGAATCGTGTCCGACTCAATAGACGTAACAAATCCGTATTTGTATGGTTGGTTGACAAGTGCTTGAACCGTTGCAGTCATGTCAGTTAAGGCTCCTAGTGATTGATGTGTAAATATTAATGCTTTACATTAATATTTACGGGACTAAAACAACTTACTTGTTTCTTTACTCATTCTACGGTACATTAGCAACATACGAGTTGTCAAAGTCAATTTTTTTATAACTTTATAACTTCGGCACATAACCATGGTCATTAACATCAGGCAAAACCCAATAGAAAATTGCGGTGCATCGCAC
>JBJTVM010000171.1:0-5695 GCA_046081205.1 Pseudanabaena sp.
GTTTTATGTCCTAAGCAAAACTTGCTTTGCTATACAATTCAATAAAGAACCAAATTTTTAGTGGCGCGGCTTCGCCGTGACACTCAAAATCGGTTCTTTCTTTTCCTGTACAGTCCTTACAGCGCTTTGCACTAAATCAAAACCAGAAAAATTTTTGAAAACGGCGTAAAGTGCCGCTTTCAAACAAAAAGATGAATGGTAGCGCTTTGCGCTGCCATTCATCTTTTTGTTTTGGTTAATAAGAAACCATTTAAGAACTGTCTAGATCCCCCCCAGCCCCCCTTATAAAGGGGGGAGAATTAAATTCTTCCCCCTTTATAAGGGGGATTGAGGGGGATCTTTTAGAGCTTTTAACCGCAGAAAGTAATTCTTAAATGTATTCTAAAGCGATCGCTTTGAGCTTCTAGAAAACTCATAGCGATCGCCTTTATTGATTTTGCTAATTTACTGACAAAAATTAAGCAAATATTGATTACACAATTGCTTGGTTTGCAACATTGCTATTGATGGCTTCTCCCAATGACTCTCTAAGAGAGCGAACAGTCGCAATCATCGAAACCACATCATTCAATTGATTAACTGCCGAGCCAACACCAACACCAGATGCACCAGCAGCGATCGCCATTGGTGCAGTAATATTGCTCAAACCAGAAGCACACATTACAGGGATAGAAACGGCGCGGCTAATCGCATGGGCGGCAGCAAGGGTAGGCGATGCCTTTTCGATCGCACCAAGGACACCTGCATGGGTTGGAGCCGAGCTTGTACCACCTTCAGTTTGAATGATATCTGCACCGATCTCTTCGAGTTTCTCTGCTAGGGTGACTTGCTCATCGAGGGGCAAAGTGTGAGGAACTGTTACCGAGATGGCAGTGTGAGGCAATAAAGCTCTGGTTTCTGCGGTCAAAGCCATGATTTCGTCGGCAGTAAATACACGGCCTTGAGCATAGAAACTATCGTAGTTACCGATTTCGACGAGATCCGCACCATTCGCAACTGCTGCCGCCAACTTGTGGGCTTCGACTGCCGATACACAAATGGGTAAGGAGCAATTAGCCTTAGCGATCGCAATGAGTTCAGCATCAGCCGCGATATCGACAAAGGTTGCACCACCGCGATCGGCTGCTTGCACAACCATTTTTACAGAGTCGCGATCGAAGTTGTGAAGCCCGCTAATAATCTTGAGAGCGCTGCGGCGGCTAAAAGCGGTTGCTAAGGTAAGAGGTAAACGAGACATATTTTTCATCCTAATAGACTGAATATTTAGATGTAGGACTACTTTAACGTCAATTCGACGAACTCGCAAAATGGCGTAGCCATTTTCTGCTTTGGCATTAACTATTGAGTTCTAAATCTGCTTGCAAAAAATTGACAAATTGTTGAGCAGTACGTCCCGATTGCCCATTATGGCGAGTAGCCCATTGCAAAGCCCGAAAATTGAGATCTTCATCCAATAATTTAATACCAGCACGTTTGGCAAGGTGATGCACGATTTTGAGATAGATTTCTTGATCGGCTTGCAGAAAGGTGAGAGTCAAACCAAAGCGATCGCTTAGTGATAACTTTTCCTGCATCGTGTCCCAAGGATTGACTTCTTTGCTATTACTGAGATCTCTTAAAGTGGGGCGATCGCTAAAATATTCACGCAACAAATGACGACGGTTAGAAGTGGCATAAACCAAGGTATTACTTGGCTGTGCCGAAAGATTCCCTTCTAGAACTACCTTGAGCGCTTTATAGTCTTCACTTTCTTCTTCAAAGGACAAGTCATCCACGAAAATGATAAATTTTTGCGGAACTTGGCGCAGCATATCGGCAATGATTGGCAAGTCTTTCAGATCATTTTTGGCAACTTCAATCAAACGTAACCCGCGATCGCGATAGGCATACATCAATGACTTGACCATCGAAGATTTGCCCGTGCCGCGACTGCCATAGAGCAAAGTATGTAATCCGTGGTACCCAGCCAAAAAAGCTTCTGTATTCTTATATAAAGTTTGGCGTTGCGACTCATAGCCCATTAGATCGGAAAGTTTTACCAGATCAGGATAAGCAATTCCCTCTAGATGGCCTTTATGCCAACGGAATGCGCCGTAATCGGTAAATATCCCTGTGCCTGAGTGTTTGTAAAAATCAGCTAATTCAGGTAAAAGTTGCGCCCAGTCATCGGTTACTTGAAACTTGAGAAGCAGCGATCGCTTCGCTTCAGATATTTGCGATATGTCACTTTCTATCAATTGCCAAGAAACAGGATGACCACCAAAGGAATCTATACAATCAACTAACTTATTTCCACCCCATAGACTAACCTCTTCTAAAACTTGTAGATCATGCTTGGCAGCTACAACCAGTGACGCAGGTAAACTATTCAGGCCTGTGGTTTGTGCTAGTTGGCTAAAGGGATTATCAGAAGCCAGAATTTGCAAAATCACATAATCACGCCAGTTGAAACCCGTTGAAGCGATCGCTCTAAACCATCTGCCATAGGCAAATAAATAGGAAAGTCGCCGTGAACTATTTTCATGTCCGTCTAAGGCATAGTTGGCAAGGCTACGCAATAGCGCCCCATAGGCTGCCCATGCTTCTTGCTTTAATACATTTTGATACAGCAGTAGTGAAGCGATCCTCACTTGTCTGTCATAAATTGATTGCCGTGTTTCTTCAAGCATATCTACTAATTTAACGCCAATTCGGCGAACGCGCAAAATGGTCAAAAATGAGTATGCCACTCATTTGAAAATCGCTATAGTGACGATCTAGAGGTAAGGATGGGCGGTGCGCCACTTACCTCTGGTGAGTATAACTCACAAAAAATCTTGAAATTCTTCCCATGTTATGCCTTGCTGGAGATAGTTAGGCTGATTTGGTTTATAGGGTGCGGTGAGGCGATCGATACTTAAAATTTCAGCGCGATCGCTAATTACAGGTACATCAGGATCAAAGGCGGTTGCACGCATTAATGAGCTAGAAAATCCCTTAAAAATCATCACTTCGTCAAGTTCACCATCAATTTGTAGCTTGACCAGTAGAACTTCTTGAGGATGTTGATTACTATATGTTTCTAGTTGTTGACCTTGATTTACCGACATGTTTTTTGTTCTAAGGTTGAGTTAGTGAATGATCACTCTAGAGGTAATTCATCAATTATCCCTAGGCTACAATAAGATTTTTAAGGCATCTTTGCGTAAGGGTCTGCGATTTAATAAAGAACCAAATTTCTTACGGCACGGCGAAGCCGCGCCACAAAAAATTGGTTCCTTATTTTCCTGCATGTCTCTAGGTATTACTAGTCTATATATAGCGCTTTTTAAGCAAGTGGCACATAGGTTTATTTCCTCGCCGAAGGCGGGGAAATAAACCTGTACTACTAGCCTGATAAAGGCTATAAGGGAAGCGCATTACAACAAAGAACCTGTGACGAAGCTTTCTCGCACCACAGATTCTTTGGTAAATGGTAGCTCCCTAAGTTTTATAAATTTGGGTTTTGATGGGCATGACAGCAAATTTTTGGGACATCGCACGTTACTTTAAGCGCTATCGCACAAAGGCGATCTGGAGCATCACTGCTGCTAGTGCATTTGAAATTATCGATCTCACTGTTCCCTATGCAATAGGGCAAATCTTGAATGTGTTGTCAGGGCGATCGCTTGATTATGAAATCAATAACTTTGTAACCGCAATGGTGTCACTATTTGGGCAACCTGTGACGCAAACAACTTCATTGATCACTCTATCGGGTTTGATTTTTGTAGTTACAGTGATCCGTGCGCCCATACAGGTATTGTTAGCCAATAACTTCCATTGGGAAATTGCACTCCAGACCCGTCGCGATCAAACCCAAAAGGCGATCGCCAAGGTTTTGACTTTACCTATTGAGTTTTACGATGAGAACAACGCAGGACGGATTGCAGGGAGAGTAGCAAGAGGCTTAGCCAATCACATGTGGTCATATCCTGAAATCGCGGGGCAATTGATTCCGAAAGTGGTGCGAATCCTTGGTATTTTTGTGATTATCTGTGCGCTCGCATGGTGGATTTCGGCTTTCTTTTTAGTGTCATTTATTTTGGTGCTATGGGGTAGTTTAGGGAAGCTGAAGGATCTTACAAGGATGGAGGAAGCTCTTGATATCCATCAGGAAAATACCGAAAGTCGTACTTCGGAAATTATTACTAACATCAAAACTGTCAAGGCTTTTGCCAATGAAGCCAAGGAATATAAACGCCAAAGCGATCGCCTTGTGCGTGAAGCAAAAGTTTCGCTCTGGGGAATTCATATTGGCTATGTGAAACTGGGAATGGTGCGCGATACGGTTTTAGAAGCCTGTCAATTTGCAGTGTTTGGAGCCGCTCTATTTGCAACTTTTGGCGGCAAGATGTCAATCGGGCATTTCATTACTATTTCCACTTTGGCGAGTATGGCATATTCGGAAATCAAGCCGATTTGTTTGCTAGCAGAAGTCTTTGCAAGGCGATATTCTTCGATGTTGCGGTTCCATGAGTTTATGAAACAAGACAATGGACTTGATGCGGCGATCGCAATCCACCCCAATACTAAATATCCTCAATATCGTTTTGATGGCAAAATTGAATTTCGCAATCTTACCTTTGGCTACGATCGCGATCGCCCTGTTTTAAAAAAAATTCAATTTACGGTTGAGCCGTATGAAACTGTTGCGCTAGTTGGAAGGTCTGGCTCAGGTAAATCTACCTTAGTGAAGCTGCTGTTCCGTTACTTTGAGCCTACGAATGGCGGTATTTTGATCGATGGTCAAGGGATTACGGAACTAGATATCACTGGCTATCGCAAACGTCTAGCGATCGTGCATCAGGAGGTGGATATCTTTAATGGAACGCTGATGGATAATCTCACGTATGGCAATCCTACGGCAACCTTTGCCGAAGTCCAAGAAGCCTGTGCGATCGCTAGTGTTGATGAGTTCCTGCATTTATTACCGAGAGGCTATAACACCATCGTCGGTGAGCGTGGTGTGCGGCTTTCGGGTGGTCAACGTCAGCGATTAGGGATTGCGCGAGCATTGCTAGTTAATCCTGATATTCTGATATTCGATGAAGCAACTTCTAGTCTTGATTATGAATCCGAGCGATCAATTCAATTAGCGATGCGCCGCATTCAAGGCACGCGCACCACAATTGTAATTGCCCACCGTCTTAGCACCGTGCGCGAAGCCGATAAAATCGTGGTTTTAGATCAAGGTCAAATTGTGGAAATAGGTTCCCATCAGCAGCTCTTATCTCAAGGCGGCATTTATCATCGCTTACATTCTTTGCAGGAATCAGGAGAGTTGTTATAGCTCACTTAAACCCCAAGAAGCCCCGTTACTCGCTTCTTGGGGTTTCTTCTAACAAAATGTGAGTTCGATATAGCCATTTGCGCCGTGCGAAGCACGGCGCAAATGGCGCAAAATGGGAAAAATCGCAGAGCGACTTTTCCCATTTTGCGCGTTTGTCGAATTGACGTTAGTTTAGTAAATCGCTTAGGGCTTCCATTTCGGCGATCGCATTGCGTAATTTGTCGAGAATATTGGCAGCGATCGCATCGGGTTCAGGTAAGTCTTCGCTGGACTGGAGACTGTCATCGCGTAACCATGAAATATCGAGATTTTCACCACGTTTAGCAATTTCCTCTCGGCTAAAGCAACGAAATCTTTCTTGTTCCTTGCGATCGCTTTTACCAT